>DAOLZE010000112.1:0-7425 GCA_035426125.1 Rhodocyclaceae bacterium | reverse complement strand
AAGATTGACAAAATCACGAACACTGTGCTGGACGCCAGTGGCAATGACAAAGTCCTCGGCCTGTGCTTGTTGCAGCATCAGCCACTGCATTTCGACATAATCCTTGGCATGTCCCCAATCGCGCAACGAATTCAGGTTGCCCAGATACAGGCATTCCTGTAAGCCAAGCTTGATGCGTGCCAGCGCCCGGGTGATCTTGCGCGTAACGAAGGTCTCGCCACGCAACGGTGATTCGTGATTGAACAAAATGCCGTTGCAGGCATACATGCCATACGACTCGCGGTAATTGACGGTAATCCAGTACGCATAAAGCTTGGCGACACCATAGGGGCTGCGCGGATAGAACGGTGTGGTTTCCTTCTGCGGAACTTCCTGAACCAGACCGTAGAGCTCGGAAGTGCTCGCCTGGTAGAAACGGGTTTTCTTTTCCAGGCCGAGGACGCGGATAGCTTCAAGGACACGCAAAGTACCCAGCCCATCAGAATTGGCCGTGTACTCGGGTTCCTCAAAACTCACCCCGACATGACTCTGCGCTGCAAGATTATAGATTTCGTCTGGCTGTGTCTGCTGGATGATGCGCGTGAGACTGGAGCTATCGGTCATGTCGCCATGATGAAGTATGAAGCTGCGATTGGCTTCATGCGGATCCTGATACAAATGATCGATGCGATCTGTGTTGAACAGGGATGTGCGGCGCTTGAGGCCATGGACCAGATAGCCTTTGCTGATAAGCAGTTCAGCAAGATAGGCACCATCTTGGCCGGTAACACCAGTGATCAGGGCAACTTTTTTCATGGTTTTCATTATATTACTTAAGTGTTGTTTTTTGCCATGCTGCGAAATTCGTACTGGATTATCCCTGCTCTTGCTGAAAGGCTGCGTAGGCACGCTCAAGGCCTTCGTTGAGCGGCGTCCCGGCTTTCCAGCCGAGTCGTGCCATGCGTGAAACATCGAGCAGCTTGCGCGGGGTACCATCGGGCTTGCTGGCGTCGAAAGTCAGATGTCCGGTGAAGCCGACAGTTTTCGCAACGGCTTCAGCCACCGCACGGATTGTTAAATCTTCCCCGCAGCCAATATTGACGAGCGGCGGCTCGTCTTCCAGCAGCAGTTCCGAAAAGCGCTCTTCTGGCAGCAGCATGAGATGCACACTGGCATCAGCCATGTCATCGCTGCACAAAAACTCGCGACGCGGTGAACCGGTACCCCATATCACCACTTCCTTGTCGCCACGCACCTTCGCCTCGTGCATCTTGCGAATCAGGGCCGGCAGAACATGTGAGGTCGCCAGATCATAGTTGTCGCCGGGGCCATACAGATTGGTTGGCATGGCAGCGATAAAGCGCGTGCCGTACTGGCGGTTGTAGCTCCAGCACATTTCGATGCCGGCGATCTTGGCCAGCGCATATGGCCGATTCGTCGCTTCAAGCGGGCCGGTCAGCAGGTAGCTTTCCCTGATCGGCTGCGGGCAATTGCGCGGATAGATGCAGGAGGAACCGAGAAACAGCAGACGCTTGACGCCGACACGCCACGATTCGTGGATGACATCTGTCTGCACAGCGAGATTGCTATGAATGAACTCGGCCGGATAACTGTTGTTGGCCTGGATGCCGCCGACCTTGGCCGCAGCGAGAAATACATACTCGGGCTTTTCTTCCGCCATGAAGCTGCGTACGGCAGACTGCTCGGTCAGGTCGAGCTCGGCATGCGTGCGTAGCAACAGGTTCGTGTAACCGCGCTGCTGAAGTGCGCGCACGATAGCGGAACCAACCAGACCACGATGACCGGCGACATATATTTTTGCGTTCTTGTTCATTGATCATGCTCCCGGCAGGCTAGCGGGTATGCCCGGAAAATCGATAAAACTTGCAGGTAATGCTGCGCGAATTCAGCAAATCAAAATACGCACACAAGCATACCTACGAGGAATGGGGCTGATTCTATGTGCGTCGGCAAAGCCTGTCAAAACATCATCGCTCGAACACATTCAGAACCAGGTATTTCTCGCGCTGCGTGCTTCGGCAAACATCGCTTCGAGGCCTTCGGCATCGGCGCCTGCCAGCAGCACTCTGGCCTTTAACAATTCGGCCTGATATGCGTCGAGTTCGGCGATCAACGCGGCGCGGTTGGCAATGCAGATATCGCGCCACATTTCCGGATGACTACCGGCGATACGCGTGAAATCACGGAATCCACTGGCAGCAAAACCGAAAAGCTGTTCTGAATCGACACGACCGGCCAACTCATGCACCAGCGCAAAAGCCAGCAGATGCGGCAGATGACTGACCGCCGCAAAAATCCGGTCATGTGCCTGCGGCGTCAATTCACCGACCTGCGCACCGCAGATTTCCCATGCCTGGCGCACCGCCGCGACAGCCTCCGGAGAGTTTTCGGACAGCGGCGTCAAAATCACCCGCTTGCCGCGATACAGATCTGCCTGCGCCGCCGCCACGCCGCTCTGCTCTGCCCCGGCGATCGGATGGCCGGGGACGAACTGGCTGATTTTCCCGCTCAAGGCACTGCGTGCAGCGACCACCACATCCTGTTTGGTGCTGCCAGCATCACTGACAATCGTCCGCGCCTGAAGATGCGGTGCCACCTGCCGCAAAATTTCTTCGGTCTGGCCGACCGGCATGGCCAGCAAAAGCAGATCGGCGTCCGCCAACGCATCGGCCCAGTCGCCGGTGTGTCGATCAATGACGCCGCGCCGTTGCGCTTCCTCAAGCGTTGTCAGAGAACGTCCCATGCCGACGACCTCGTCAACCGCACCAGCACGCTTCAGCGCCAGCGCAAATGAACCGCCGATCAAGCCGACACCGCAGACAACGATTTTCCGGAAATGTGTCATGTGGCGTAACAATATTCGAATTTAAAGTGATTTTTCCAGCACTTCGAGAAACCGCGTGTTCTCGCGTTCGAGACCGATGGTCACGCGCAGATGATCGGGCATCGCATAGTTGGCCAGCGGACGCACAATCACACCCTGTTTGAGCAGGCGCTGATTCACGCCGGCAGCATCGGCTACATGGAAAGCAACGAAGTTGCCGTGGGCCGGAATATGCCCGAGTCCCAGACGTTTCAGACCAGCGACGATCTGTTCGAGGCCGCGCTGGTTCAACTCGAAGCTCTCGGCGAGAAACAGGTGATCATCGAGCGCCGCCCTGGCGGCAACCAGCGCCAGATTGTTAACGTTGAACGGCTGACGTACCCGGTTCATCAGGTCGATGATTTCGGCGGAAGCCATCCCATAGCCAATACGCAGACCGGCAAGTCCATAAACTTTCGAGAAGGTACGCGTAATCAGCAGATTCGGAAACTCGCTGAGCCAGCTCAACGTAGCGCCTTCGCTCGCCAGTGCCGGTGGCAGATATTCGTTATAGGCTTCATCGAGCACCGCCACCACATGCGGCGGCAGCGCCTCGAGAAAAACGCGCAGTTGCGCATGCGACAGGAAGGTGCCGGTCGGGTTATTTGGATTGGCGATCCAGACAATGCGCGTATCGGGGCGGATGGCAAGCAGCATCGCCTCCAGATCGTGGCCGTAATCACCAGCGCGCGCCGCCACCTCGATGCATTCCGCACCGGTAGCCTGTGTCGCCAGTGGATATACGGCGAATGCGTGACGCGAAAACACCGCCGAACGTCCCGGCCCGAGAAACACCCGCGCGACGCAATCGAGCAGATCGTTGGAGCCATTGCCGAGCGCTATCTGCACCATGTCGAGGCCATGCCGTTCGGCAAGCGCCTGGATCAGTTCGTACTGGTCTGGGTAACGTGACAATCCGCCGAGCGCCGCCTGCGTCGCGGCCAGTGCCTTCGGACTCATGCCCAGCGGATTTTCGTTCGAGGCGAGCTTGACGATGCTATCGACGGGCAGACCCATCTCGCGTGCCAGAGCGGTGATCGGCTTGCCCGGCGGGTAAGGCGCAATCGCCCGGATATGTTGCGGCGCCAGCGCGGCAATGCCAATGCCAGTGTTCATGACTGAACTGCAGAGGGATAGCTGCCGAGGATTTTGAGAAAGCCGGCGCGCTCTGCCAGCGCCTGCAAGGCGACGCCGAGCTCACCCTGTTGCCGGTGTCCCTCGACGTCGATATAGAAAACATAGGCCCACTGTCCACTGCCAAAGCCACGCGCCGGACGCGACTCGAAACGCGTCATGCTGATGCCATGTTCGGCGAGTGGCGCAAGCAGTGCATGCACGGCACCGGGGAGATTCTGGGCCGAGCAGACCAAAGAAGTCTTGTCGCGTCCCGACGGGCCGGCATCGTGCGCCGCCAGCACCAGAAACCGTGTGGTGTTGTTCGGTTCGTCCTCAATGTTCGCCGCCAGCACCTGCAAGCCGTAAAGCTCCGCCGCTGATTCACCGGCGATGGCGCAGGACTCGACATCCCCGGCTGCCAGGCGTGCCGCTTCGGCATTGCTCGCCACGGCGATGCGTGATACCTGCGGCAGATGCTTATTCAGCCAGTCCTGACACTGGGCCAGCGACTGGGCATGCGAATAAATCCGCTTCAAGCCATCCTTTGCCGGATTTTTGGCGAGAAGGCTCTGATGCACGCGCAGATTTACCTCACCGCAAATGTTCACCGGCGAAGTCAGCAACAGGTCCAATGTGCGGCCGATGGCGCCCTCGGTCGAATTTTCTACCGGCACCACAGCGTAATCGGCATTACCGGTTTCGACGTCACGAAACGCCTCGTCAATGCTGGCACAGGACGTCAGCATCGGCGCCGCACCAAAATGCTTGCGCGCAGCATTTTCGGAGAATGTCCCGGCCGGGCCGAGATAGGCGATACGCAGCGGCTGTTCGAGCGCCAGACAGGCCGACATGATTTCGCGCATGATGCGCTGCACAGCCTCATCGGGCAGCGGACCGGGGTTGTTCCCGGCAATGCGGCGCAGCACCTGCGCTTCGCGCTCCGGCCGATACACATTGCCGTTCTTGATTTCGCCGATATGGTGTGCAAACCGGGCGCGCTCGCTGATCAAACGCAAAACCTGATCGTCAAGCGCGTCGATGCTCTCGCGCAAGCGCTTCAGTTCAGCCTGCTCATCGGGCGCCTCGGCCATGCTTCAGGACTCCAGCGGCAGAAAATGTACTGCCAGCACACCCTCGATGCCGGCGATGGCATCGATGGTCTTCTGCGGCACGCTGCTATCGACATCGACCAGCGTATAGGCCATATCGCCTCTCGATTTGTTCATCATGTTATGGATGTTCAAGCCTGCCTGAGCCATCGCCGTGGAAATCTGGCCAAGCATATTCGGCACATTCGCATTGGCGATTGCCACACGATATTTCGATTCGCGCGGCATCACGACATTCGGAAAGTTAACCGCGTTCTGCACGTTGCCGTGCTCCAGATAGTCGCGCAACTGGTCAGCAACCATGATCGCGCAATTTTCCTCGGCTTCACCGGTCGACGCACCAAGGTGCGGCAAGGCGATGACTCTGGAATGACGATTGATTTCCGGGGAGGGAAAGTCGCAGACATAGGCCCCGAGTTTTTTTGCATCGAGGGCGGCAAGCACGGCTTGGTCATTCACTACCTTGTCGCGCGAGAAGTTGAGCAACACGGCGGAATGCTTCATCAGACCGAGATTTTCAGCATTGATCATGTTGCGCGTAGCGTCGAGCAGCGGTACGTGGATCGAGACAAAGTCGGCGTGCTTCAGAACTTCGGCAACGCTCTGTGCCTTCTTCACCTGGGCCGACAGGCTCCATGCGGCATCGACAGTGATTTCCGGATCGTAGCCGAGCACGTGCATACCCAGCTTGATCGCCGCGTCGGCAACCAGGCAACCAATCTTGCCGAGACCGATGACGCCGAGCGTACGGCCGGCGAGTTCGTAGCCGGCATAGGTCTTCTTGCCATCCTCGACCTTCTTCTCCATTTCCGCATCGGCAGGGTCAAGTGCGGCGACAAAGCTCATGGCGCCGCCGAGGTTGCGGGCGGCCAGCAGCATGCCGGCGACCACCAATTCCTTGACCGCATTGGCGTTGGCGCCGGGGGCGTTGAACACCGGCACGCCGCGCGCGCTCATGGCCTTGACCGGAATGTTATTGGTGCCGGCCCCGGCGCGGCCAATGGCGCGAACGCTGGCCGGAATGTCCAGCGTGTGCATGTCGGCGGAGCGCACCAGCACCGCATCGGGTGCCTTGATGTCCTTGCCGACGGTGTACCGTTCGGCAGGCAGACGCTTCAGGCCGTTTGCGGAAATCTGGTTGAGAATCTGGATCTGAAATGATAATGTCTTTGTCATGTTCTTATTTCCCGTGCTTCGCCTCAAACTCTTTCATGTACTCGACCAGCGCCTTGACGCCTTCAACCGGCATCGCGTTATAGATGGAGGCGCGCATGCCGCCAACCGAGCGGTGGCCCTTCAACTGCGTCATGCCGCGTGACTTGGCGCCCTTGAGAAACTCCTCGTCGAGTTCAGCATTCTTCAGCGTAAATGGCACATTCATGCGCGAACGGTCTTCCTTGCGTACCGGGTTCTTGAAGAAGCTGCTCTGATCGAGGAAGTCATACAGCAGCTTCGATTTTTCGATATTCTTTTTCTCGATGGCCGCCAGACCGCCTTGCTTCTTCAGCCACTGGAATACCAGTCCGGCAATGTAGATGCCGTAGGTTGGCGGGGTGTTGTACATCGAGTCATTTTCAGCATGCGTCTTGTAGTCAAGCATCGCGGAAGGTGCCGGGGCACCCTTGCCGATCAGGTCGTCACGGATGATGACAATGGTCAGACCGGCCGGACCGATGTTCTTTTGTGCGCCGGCATAGATCAGGCCGTACTTGGAAACATCGATCGGCTTCGACAGGATATTCGAGGACATATCGCAGACCAGCGGTACATCACCTGTATTGGGGGTCCAGTGAAACTCGACGCCACCGATGGTTTCATTGGCGGTGTAGTGCACGTAGGCAGCATTCGCGTCAAGCTGCCAGGTGTCCTGTTTCGGTGCATAGCTGAAATTGGCGTCTTCGCTGGTGGCGACGATGTTCGCCTTGCCGAAGCTCTTCACAGCCTTGATGGCTTTCTTGGCCCACTCGCCGGTATTGACGAAATCGGCAGAGCCCTTGCCGGCCAGCAGATTCATCGGGATCATTTCAAATTGCAGCGAGGCGCCGCCTTGCAGGAACAGCACCTTGTAGTTGGCGGGAATCGCCAGCAGCTCGCGCAGATCGGCTTCTGCCGCAGCGGCAATGGACATGAACTCCTTGCCGCGATGACTCATTTCCATCACCGACTGACCGCTGCCGTGCCAATCGAGCATTTCGGCCGCAGCCTGCTGTAGAACCTCTTCGGGAAGGGCAGCCGGGCCGGCGCTGAAATTTATTGCACGTGTCATGCAGATTCTCCTTGATCGTCTTCGGTTTCGGTTTCAATAATTTTCTCAATGCCTGCCAGGCTGTCGCCATC
>DAOLZE010000111.1:0-7481 GCA_035426125.1 Rhodocyclaceae bacterium | reverse complement strand
CCGCGACGCTCTGCCGCAGAGCTATCTGCCATACCGAACCTTCATTCAGCGATTTCACAGCCGCAACCGGCGATTGTTGGCCAACGTGTCGAGCTGCAATTGCTGACGACTTTGCGCTGCAATCTCAAATGCACCTATTGTTCGATCGCCGAGGGCGACGTGCTTGGCTCGCAGGGCAACGTCAGTTACTCGCTGGAGATACTGGAAGCGTTCATCGACCGACATCTGCGCGAACTCGAAACCTATGTGACTTTCTATGGCGGTGAGCCGACTCTCAACCAGCCCTTCATGCGCGAGGTGATGGAGCGCTACCCGCACTTCCGCTTCCAGTTGCAGACCAACGGTACGCTGCTCGATAACCTGCCAGACAGCGTGCTATCGCGGTTGTCGAATATTCTGGTGTCGATCGATGGCGGCGAGAAGACCACCGACGGCTATCGCGGCCGTGGCATCTACCGCCAGGTGATCAAGAATCTCGGCAAGGTGCGTGATCGCATCGGCGGCACGGTAACCGCGCGAGTCACCTGGAGCAATGACGAAATCAGCTTCGAGGAACTCGACGAACTGGCGCACACTTTTGATTACCTGTACTTCCAGTTTGTCGCCGGCGAAGCCTATACGTCGGTCGGCATGGAAAAGCGCAAGGCCGTTCTGTCGCGTTTGATCGAGCGTTTCTTCGCCTCGACAGAACAGATCTACCCGATCATTCCGCTGATGGGTGCAGTACGCAACAAGGTGCTGCCATCGCGTGTCATCGAGCGCTACGCCGGCAAGACGCAATGCCGCGCATCGACGCACATCCTCAACATCATGCCCGACGGCAAGGTGTATCCATGCCCGGACATGATGCACCTGCCGGAAATGCTGCAAGGGGATATCGTCGCCAACTGGCTCAAACCAAGTCCGCTGCAACCGCATCCGGACATGCCCTGCAACGATTGCGCAGCATATGCCTGGTGTCGCGGCAACTGCATGAAAAATCTCTACCTGGCTTACGTCAAGAATGACGAAAAATACCGCCAGCATGTCACCGATCCGATCTGCGATCTGGTGCGCTTTATGGGTGAGGAAATCGATCGCCACCAGCCGCAGCAGTGGTTTGCAAAATTGCCGCTGGCAGCGCGCACGCAGCTCACCGAGTGCGAGGTTTACGATTACGTTGAAATCATGCCGTAGGGATAGCCTTTAATCCCGTCATTCCTGTAAAGGCGGGAATGACAAACCAGGATTGGATCAGGGTTTGACGAGCATATCCAGCGCCAGCGCTTCGGCAACTTCAATGCCGTCGACCGCTGCCGAGAAAATTCCTCCGGCATAACCGGCGCCTTCGCCGGCGGGATACAGACCGCGCGTATTGAGACTCTGGCATTGCGCGTTGCGCGTGATGCGCAGCGGTGACGAAGTGCGCGTTTCGACGCCGGTCAGCAGGGCGTCATCCATGGCAAAACCACTGATCTGCCGGTCGAAGGCGGGCAAGGCCTCGCGTAGCGCAGCGACCACGTAATCAGGCAGACAACTCGCCAGATCGGTCAGGTGAATGCCCGGGGTATATGACGGCAGCACCGAACCCAATGCCGTCGATGGCCGACCGGCGAGGAAGTCGCCAACACGCTGCGCCGGTGCCGCGTAGCTGCCACCGCCGGCGACAAAGGCGCGGCCTTCCCACTCACGCTGGAAGGCGATTCCCGCCAATGGATCATTGCACGCGCCGTTGGGATTCCCAGGAAAATCCGTCGGCGTCACGCCGACGACGATGGCGCTGTTGGCATTGCGCTCGTTGCGTGAATACTGGCTCATCCCATTGGTGACGACGCGCCCCGCCTCCGAGGTAGCTGCAACCACTGTGCCGCCGGGGCACATGCAAAAGCTGTAGACCGAGCGTCCGTTGGTACAGTGATGGACGAGTTTGTAGTCGGCAGCGCCGAGTAGCGGATGGCCGGCGAACTTGCCGAAGCGCGCACGATCGATCAGCGATTGTGGATGCTCGATGCGCACACCAATGGAGAATGGTTTTGCCTCGACATGCACGCCGCGTTGGTGAAGCATGGCGAACGTATCACGCGCGCTGTGGCCGACCGCCAACACGACATGTTCGGTAGCGATGCACTCGCCGCTCGCCAGCATCACACCACGCACCTGTCCGTGCATTTGGCCATCAAGGTCGGTCTGGCGTTCGACCAGCAGATCGTCGACACGACTCTGGAAACGGATCTCGCCACCGAGTGTCTCGATATTTGCACGCATGTTCTCGATCATCGTCACCAGCCGGAAGGTGCCGATGTGCGGCTTGCTGACATAAAGAATCTCCTCCGGCGCACCGGCCTTGACGAATTCCGTCAACACCTTGCGGCCGCGATGCCGCGAGTCCTTGATCTGGCTGTAGAGCTTGCCGTCGGAGAAGGTGCCGGCACCGCCCTCGCCGAACTGGACATTCGATTCCGGATCCAGTTCTCCTTTGCGCCACAGCCCCCAGGTATCTTTGGTGCGCTCGCGTACCGCCTTGCCGCGTTCCAGGATGATCGGCCGAAAACCCATCTGCGCAAGAATCAGGCCGGCGAACAAACCGCACGGACCGGTACCGATGACCACCGGACGTTGCGGCAGGTCAATAGGTGCACGGGCGACGAAGCGGTAGGTTGTGTCCGGTGTGGGCGCCACATGCCGGTCGACACCACGCACCTTGAGCGCTCGCAGCACACCCGCTTCGTCAGCAAGCTCGACATCCAGCGAGTACACTAGATGGATCGCCGATTTCTTGCGTGCATCATAAGCCCGGCGGCTCACCACATACCCACGCAATTCCCCGGCGGCGATGCCGAGACGCTGAAGAATAGCGGCGCGCAGAGCTTCCTCTGGATGATCGAGCGGGAGTTTGATTTCGGTCAGGCGCAGCATGAATTTATTCCAGTGGCAATTTAGTGCCGCAGTAGTGGAACTACGCAAATCTCTGCCGTTATTCCCGCGAAGGCGGGAATCCATGAAATAACCGCGGGGAGAAGAGTAGAGCAGATCCGTGTACTGTCGTTCAGCGCAATGAATGCCATTCTAGCAAGCCGACGTTCGTTATAATTCGCGTTCAGGTTCACCCTCTCCGCCTTGCCTCGCGGCATACCAAATGCCGCATCGTCACTGCTGAAAAGATGCCCAAAAAACTATATATCCGCACCTTCGGCTGCCAGATGAACGAATACGATTCGGCGAAGATGGCCGACTTGCTGGCGCAGCATGCCGGTACCGAAGGCTGCGTGTCGACCGATACGCCGGAAGATGCCGACATCATCATCTTCAACACCTGCTCGGTACGCGAAAATGCGCAGGAGAAAGTGTTTCACGACTTGGGCCGGGTGCGTCGCCTGAAGCAGAAAAATCCCGATCTACTGATCGGCGTTGGCGGCTGCGTAGCCAGCCAGGAGGGGGCGGCGATCATTCGTCGTGCACCGTTCGTCGATGTCGTGTTCGGCCCACAGACGCTGCATCGTCTGCCGCAACTGCTCGATGCGCGGCGCAGCAGCGGACGCGCGCAAGTCGATATCTCGTTTCCAGAGATCGAGAAATTCGATCATCTGCCACCCGCGCGCGTCGAGGGCGTCACGGCTTTCGTCTCGATCATGGAGGGCTGCTCGAAATTCTGCAGCTTCTGTATTGTTCCCTACACGCGCGGCGAGGAAGTCTCGCGCCCTCTCGCCGACGTGCTCGCCGAGGTTGCTGGACTGGCTGCGCAGGGCGTCAGGGAAATCACCCTGCTCGGGCAGAACGTCAATGCCTATCGCGGCCAACTTGATGATGGCGACAACAGCGATGATGCCAGTGCAGACTTGGCCTTTCTCATCGAGGCTATCGCCGACATGCCCGGCATCGTGCGCATCCGCTACACAACTTCGCATCCGCGCGAAATGACGCAGCGCCTGATCGAGACCTATGCGAACGTACCGAAACTTGTCTCGCATCTGCATCTACCTGTGCAATCAGGTTCCGACCGCGTACTGGCGGCAATGAAACGCGGCTATACCGCGCTCGAATACAAGAGTCTGGTGCGCAAGCTACGCGCGGCGCGACCCGATCTGTCGCTGTCATCGGATTTCATCGTGGGCTTCCCGGGCGAAACGGATGCCGATTTTGCGGCGACGCTGAAGCTGATCGAGGATGTCGGCTTCGACGATAGTTTCAGCTTTCTTTACAGCGCACGCCCCGGCACACCGGCCGCCGAGCTGCCCGATGAGACATCGCTGGAGATCAAATCTGCGCGGTTGCAGCAGTTGCAGCAACTGATCCATCAACAGGCCGACGAGATTAGCCAGACGATGATCGGCAGTGTGCAGCGCGTGCTTGTCGAAGGGCGCGCTCGCAAGGCCGCCACCGAACTGGCCGGCCGCACTGACAATAACCGCGTGGTCAATTTCGCCGCTCCGCAACCCGCCGACCGGCTTATCGGCGAATTCCTCGAAGTGCGCATCACCGAAGCACGGCCACACTCATTGCGTGGCGAAGCTTTGATGCGCTGATTTACGGGCCAAGCACCAGCCTCTGGTTGTCGTCGAAAATCCAGGTGCGCGTAACATCGAGCGAATCATAATTGCGCCTGAGACCAAGTGGGAACACAGCAAAGGGCTGACTTATTTCGACGATATGTCTTACAGCATTGTCGATGTCGATGCTGCCGCTGCTCCTGATGATACGTACGCCGGCGACTGTGCCGTTACTGTTGATGGTGACGCTGACCAGCAGCGGTTCATAGCTGCGATTCTTCGACAAACGCGGCAAATTCTGGTTGCCGATCCGGACGACTTTCTGCTCGAAACTATTGCCATAGAAATCCAGATCGACATCGCTGGGATTCCTACCGAGAATGCTCGCCCGGCGCAGCGGCTTCATTAAATCGGGGAGTTTGATCGGTAATCCGGAAAGGCCACCTTTCGCCATGTTCACAGCCCGACTGGCCAGGTCTGCGCCACGAACACCCTGTTTCCCGACACCACCTTGCTTGCCACTATCGTTGCGGCTGGCCACAGCAAGTGCGACCGCCTGTGCCTGTGCGGCGGCTTCGGCCTGTGCAGCTCTCGCTTGAGCCACCTGCTGTACCCGGGCTTGTGCCGCCAGCTCTTCCCTGCGCACATCCTCGGCAGCCTTTGCCTGTGCCGCCTGCTCGATTCTTGTTTTCTCTTCCACAGCCGCCTGTGCCAGTGCTTCCGCCTTCTTGATCTCCTGCGCTTCCTCGGCAGCACGAGAGAGCGCCAACTGTTCCTGCCGGCGTTTTTCTTCAACTACCCGAGCTTGCGCTAGTGCTTCAATACGCTGACGTTCCTGCGCTTCCTCGGCGGTCTTCAGAATGGCCTGTTCTTCCTTGCGCTTCTCTTCGGCAACCTTTGCCAACGCCTCGAGTCTTTGATGTTCACGGAGTTCTTCGGCCGCCTTGGCCTGTACCACCTGCGCTGCCTGTGCTGCCTGATCGGCTTTTCTTTTCTCTTCCGCAGCCACCTGCACCAGCGCTTCCGCTTTCCTGCGTTCCTGCGCTTCCTCAGCAACCTTGATCAGTGCGGCCTGCGCCTGCTTGCGTTTTTCTTCGGCAGCCAGCGCTTCGGCCTTTTTGTGCACCTCGGCTTCCGCGGCCTGCACGAGCGCCTGTTCTTCAGCCTTCTTTCGCGCTTCCTTCTTTTTCAGTTCGATCTCTGCTGCGATATCCCTGTCTGGCTCAGAAGGTTTCTTTTCATGGTGCGTTTCGATAACCGGCGGCACATCCTTGTTCGGAGTGACATCCTTCTGCACCAGTTGCCCGGCGCGGACACGCCAGGGCGTTTGCTTTGGTGTGCTCAATACAGCCACGGCAGGCCTGGCGGGAGGGCTGGCCATTTCTCGCAAAACGGGCTTCGTTTTCGCCGGTTTTTTTATTAACTTTTTTGCCGGAGGGTTAACTACCTTGATCGGCGGCCTCTCAAAGTTCGCAGCGAAACTTTTCGGCACGACAGGTGGCGATTTCGGGGCGGGTGGCCGAAGAGGTTCCACAATCGGATTGACAATGGCAACGATCGGCGGCGGAACGATCGGCAGAGGGGGCGCAAGCAGCATAGCCTGAATTCTTGGAAGGGTAGCGCGCGGCACACTCGATGACATCCGCAACCATGGCAAGCCTCTGCCGGGCACGTCGAATTGCAGCGAAAGAACCGCCGCATGAAACGCCAGGCTTACGAAAAGAGCCTTACCAAGATTATTATTTTTGCGAATCATCAGTGAAGCGGCGCGGGCTAACTCCTGTGTATGGCAACTGCCTTGCACTGTACTGCGAAGAACGCTTACCTGCTGCGGATAAAAATGAAAAGGGTCTGTATTTCTACAGACCCTTAATAATACTGGTGGTGATGGGTGGACTTGAACCACCGACCCCCGGATTATGAATCGGGCCAACCCATTGATTGACAACAACTTGCAATTGCCAACAGCAGTCGCAGCAAGCGATTCCAGCCATCGCCCTGTTTTGCTTCGTTGAGCATTATTGCAGTTTTCTGGCCCGCAGTGTGCCGCCGGTGTGCCGCCAGAAACGCCCTATCCGTACAACATAAGACTTATCTCCACTTGACCGGCTTGGTTATGGCCGTCCCTGGAATCGGGTCTGGCAATTGCGATGCGGCAAGGTCGGCAGTTGCAAAAGCGCCGTCCCGCCAGCGCCGACTTTTATTTCCAGCACTCCACGACCAGCGTCCACTTGCGCGCCTCGTCCGCCAAATCAGCAGTGCTCTTGCTGCCGAACGAGAACATCCCGCCGCTGCGATACTCAACCTTGTGGGTATCGAGGAAGGTCTTCAGCGTCTGGCCACTGACGGCGAAATTGACGTTCTGACCCACCTGGCCAGTTGCCTTCGCCATCTTAGAGTCCGACAGTTTCATTGCCACCACGCCAACCACCTCGCCCTTTTTGTTGATGACCGGACTGCCGCTCGACCCCGGCTGAATCGGCGCAGTAATCTGAATCTGATTGGTATTGTTGCCCAGGCCGGTTACCGCACTGACGACGCCTGGCGTCAGGTTTCCACCGGACGACAGCACGGCATTGAGGGGGAAACCGAATACGACGATGTCCTCACCCTGCCGCAGTTTCGCCGGATCGCTGGCAATAGTCGCCTGTGAATTTATCGCACCGGGAATCTGCAACTGTGCCAAGTCATTCACAACGTCGGACGTGACCACCTTCACCACACCATCGCGGCCCTCGGCTCGCACTTCGGTGCAGCCCTCGACAACATGGTGGTTCGTAATCGCATGGCCTGCCGCATTCACGATAAACGCGGTGCCCGTGCCTTTCTTGGCCAGGCCACCTGGCGTGGCGGCCTGTTTGCCGCCACCGACCGAACCGCTTTCACGGGCCAGCAGCATGCCTACTTTCCAGCCGGACGACAAACGTTGCGCTTCGGAAATTTCGGCTGGAGTCATCCAGCGCGCAGCAATATCCCGGTTATTCCCTGCCCCATTTTTTCCTTGGCCACCCGACA
>DAOLZE010000110.1:0-7643 GCA_035426125.1 Rhodocyclaceae bacterium | reverse complement strand
CGCCGACTGCAACTGCATTGGTTGTATCGGCCGCATTGGCCACCTTTGTCGGATCGGCCGGAACCGCCAGCGTCGGGGCAAAACTGGCCATTCCGCTCATCGCCAGTTGTGGTTCGGCAACCTCCGGCATCGCCAGTACACCAGGCGGCGCAGCCAGAGCTTTCGGGCTTCTTCGTTTGACCGGGGGCCGGGGAGCCGGCTGTGTAGCTGGCTGCGGCGGCTGCACTGCACTGCGACGCTGTGTCACCAGATGCGCTTCGAGTTGCGGCGTGGATTCGGGCAGCAGCATGTCGTTCAGCGTGGGAACGCGCCAGCCTGGGCCGACGATCAATGCCAGGTGCAGGAGCAGTGAAGCGAACACCGCCAGCGCAAAACGCTGCCAGCCGATCATGCAAGTGGCGCCACCAAAACCGCGGTCGAAGTGCTTTCACCATCGAGTAACACACGACCATCGGCCGTCAATGTCAGTCGATCCTCAAGAAACCAGCGCACCGCCTGCGGGTAAATCAGGTGTTCCTGGGTCAGGACGCGCGCCGCCAAAGAGTCCTCGGTATCGCCGCCGAGCACCGGTACGGCCGCCTGGATCACAATCGGTCCGCAATCGAGCGAAGGGGTGACGAAATGCACCGTGCAGCCATGGATCTTCACCCCGTCGGCGAGGGCCCTGGCGTGTGTGTGCATACCGGGGTAGGCCGGCAGCAGCGAGGGGTGGATATTCAACAGGCGCCCGGCAAAGCGCCGCACGAAAGCCTCACCAAGAATGCGCATGAATCCGGCAAGCACCACCAGATCAGGCTGATGGCTTTCGATCTCATCGGCCAGCGCCGCATCGAAATCCTCCCGCACAGGATGCGTGCGATGGTCGATTACCGCTGTCGGCAAACCGCGTTCGCGCGCATACGCCAACCCCTCGGCAGAGGGGCGGTTGCCGATGACTGCGACGCGAAATGCCGGCAAATCAGCGTCCAGCAAAGTGCGCATGTTGCTGCCACGGCCGGAGATTAATATGACAATGGATTTCATCTTACAGCGTTTGCGGATCTGGATCGTCCGTCATGGGGGGGCTTCGTCTTGTCGTTGAAGGCGCTCTGCAACATTGCCGACCAGGAACAGCAAGTGGCCGCCGTGCGCGCATGTGGCATCATAGCGCAAAGTCGGCCAGCCAAGCTAAGCGACTGTTTCCGGGTTGTTTTGGTCCGGCTTCAGCGGCAGTCAAAAATCCAGCAAAAGCGCTTGAAATTTTCAGGGAAGACCATGGAATTCATCACCGACTACGGCAATGGCATTATGGCAGTGGACTCCGGCTGCGGGGGCCGCCCACAATTTGACGCCGTACATTTCGTCATCGAGAAAGGCCATGTCGCCATCATCGACACCGCGATGAACAGCGGTGTGCCGCTTCTGCTGGAAGCCCTTGCCGCGCAAGGCGTGCGGGCAGAGCAGGTCGATTATGTGATCCTCAGCCACATCCACCTCGATCATGCAGGAGCCGCCGGCACTCTAATGGCACTGCTGCCGCAGGCGAAGCTGGTTGTTCATCCGCGCGGCGCCCGCCACATGATCGAACCGGCCAGGTTATTGGCAGGTACTGTCGCTGTTTATGGTGTCGAGGTCGTGCAGCGCATCTATGGTGACATCCTGCCTGTTCCTGCGGCACGCATTATCGAAGCGCAGCATGGACAAACGCTCGACCTGAATGGCCGCACGCTGCGGTTGCTCGACACACCCGGCCACGCACGCCACCACATCTGCATCCGCGACGAGCACACCGGCCACATTTTTACCGGCGATACTTTCGGCCTGTCGTATCGCGAATTTGACCGCAACGGCCGCTGCTTCGCCTTCCCGACCACCACACCGGTACAGTTCGATCCGGTCGCTCTGCACCAGTCCATCGACATGTTGATGAAATATTCCCCGCAGGCAATTTATGTCACCCATTACGGCCAAGTCCGTGACATCCCGCGCCTCGGTGCAGATCTACATCGCCTGATCGATGCGCTAGTCGCTTTGGCATTGTCCTTGCGTGATGCCGGTGCAACACGCCACGCGCAGCTCAAGCGCGCCATTCAGAAACTCGTCGAGGAAGAAGCTGCGCGAAGCAACTGGGGACTGCAAGGGTCCGATGCACTGCGGCTGCTCGATATGGATATCGAACTCAACGCGCAAGGGCTCAGCGTCTGGCTGGATGCGATGCACCCGGCTTAAGCCGGAATCGGCCAGGCACCGCTGAGGGTTTTCTCCGCCCAGAGCAGCGCGGTGATCGTCTTGGCGTCGGTAATCTCGCCGTCGCGCACGGCCAGCAGAGCATCGGCCAACGAGAGTTCGATGACTTCGAGATATTCACCTTGATCAAATTCGTGGCCGACATACGAGAGCCCCTGAGCGAAAAATATCTCGATGTGCTCATTGGAATAGCCAATGCAGGGATGCATGCTGCCGAGATGCAACCAGCTTTTTGCCCGGTAGCCGGTTTCTTCGCGCAATTCGCGGCGCGCGGTATCGAGCGGTGGCTCACCGTGATCGATCTTGCCTGCCGGCAATTCGAGAAAAATCTGGCCGAGTGGATATCGGAACTGCCGCTCGAAGAGCAGCCTGCCGTTATCGAGAACACCGATCACCACCACCGCGCCAGGATGCGCGATGTGTTCGCGCACACTCTCGGTGCCGTCAGGCAGCCGCACGACATCCGAACGCACCTTGAGCAGACGACCGGTAAAAACTTCCTCACTCGACAGGCAGGTTTCGATGAATTTTCGATCGTCTTCCATGTCAGTACGGCAGTGTCCGGCAACCGGGAATGCGCCGTACAACCCCTCAGGGGTGCAACGAATGCAGCAGAGCCAGCGAACCGAGGTGCATCAGCCATTGCGGAGCAATGCCGAGCAGGGCGACTGCCAGAGCATTTACCGAGAGCAGCAGGCGCATATCGAAACCCGCCTGAATCGGCGCAGTATCGACCGGCGCATCAAAGTACATCAGCTTGACGACGCGCAGATAGTAGAAAGCCCCGATCAGCGAGAACAGCACGGCAACGATGGCAAGCCATATCTGGCCGGTATGGATAACCGCCAGCAGCACTTCAAATTTAGCCCAGAAACCGATGAAAAACGGCACACCGGCCATGGAAAACATCAATATGCCCATCATTGCGGCGAACCATGGACTGCGCTGATTGAGTCCCTTGAAATCATCGAGATTTTCGGCTTCATGACCGGCTCGCGACAATAGCAGGATCATGCCGAACGTACCGAGAGTCATGATGACGTAGGAAATGATGTAATAAATCGACGCGCCATATGCGTTGAGAATCCTGTATGGATCAACACCTTGATTGGCGACGAAGCCACTCAACAAGCCAAGCAACATGAAGCCCATGTGCGAAATTGTTGAATATGCCAGCATCCGCTTGATGTTGGTTTGGGCAACAGCGGCGAGATTGCCGACAGCGATCGAAAGTACGGCAAGGATCGTCAACATCAACTGCCATTGCTCGACGAGCGGGAAGAGACCGTTCACAAGCAGACGTATGACGATGGCAAATGCGGCAAACTTTGGAGCAGAGCTGATGAACAGGGTGACAGGCGTCGGGGCACCCTGATAAACATCGGGAATCCACATGTGGAATGGCACGGCACCAAGCTTGAAAGCCAGGCCGCTCACCAGAAAGACTAGCCCAAAAATCAGCACATGCGGGTTGGCCGTTCCCTGATAGATGGACTTCGCGACAGCCTCAATTTCAAGTGTACCCGTTGCGCCATAGATCATCGACATGCCATACAGCAGCAAGCCCGAGGCCAACGCACCAAGCACAAAGTACTTCATCGCCGCCTCGGTTGCCTGGACCGAATCGCGATCAAGTGCAACGAGTGCATACAGCGACAGTGAAAGGAGTTCAAGGCCGAGATACAGACTGAGCAAATGGCTGGCGGAGATCATCACCATCATGCCCAGCGTGGCGAACAGCACCAGCAGGTAATACTCGCTCTTATCGAGCTTGCGCACGGCAAGATAGCCACGGCTATACACCAGCATGAGGAATACGGTGAGATAGACCAGCAGCTTCAGCAAATTTGCCAGCGGATCGCTGACGAACAGATTGCTGAAGGTTTGCGAAGTCTGTCCGCCGGACACGAAAATGCCATAGGTGATGTAAGCGCAGCCGAGCAGTGTTGCCTGAGTCAGCAGGGCGACAATCCAGCGTTGTGTCGGTAGCAACACCAGATCAAGCAGCAGGATCAGACAGACCATCACGAGGAGATAAATCTCCGCGGCGGCCGGGTAAAAATCAGGCATGACAAAATTGGCGAAGTTCATTTTTGGTTCTCTTTAGCCAGGCCCATGACATTCATAGCTTGGTAATCGCCACATGCTTCAGCAGGTGATCGACCGAAGCATGCATCACATCGGTAAATGGAAACGGATAGATACCCATGCCGAGTACACACAATGCCAGCAAGCCGAGAATCAGGAATTCCCTGCCGTTGATATCGATCAATTCGGCGACGTGCTTGTTGGCAACAGCACCGAAGGCAATGCGCTTGTACATCCACAAGGTATAGGCTGCACCGAGGATCAACGTTATCGCAGCGCCGAAGCCCACCCAGAAGTTGTACTTGACGGCACCAAGAATTACCATGAACTCGCCGACAAAGCCGGAGGTCGCCGGCAAGCCCGCGTTGGCCATGGAGAAAAACAGAAACAGAGCCGCGAACTTCGGCATGCTATTTATCACACCGCCATACTCGGCGATCTGCCGGGTGTGCATCCGGTCATACAGGACGCCGATGCAAAGGAACATCGCGCCGGAAATGAAGCCGTGGGAAATCATTTGTACCAGCGCACCTTCAAGGCCGATCTGGTTGAATACGAAAAATCCCAAGGTAACAAAACCCATATGCGAAACCGATGAATAGGCCACCAGTTTCTTCATGTCGCCCTGCACTATGGCGACGAATCCGATATAGATCACTGCGATCAGCGACAAAACGATGATCAGGTTGGCGTAATGATGGCTGGCATCCGGCAGGATCGGCAGCGAGAAGCGCAGAAAACCGTAAGCACCGAGCTTCAGCATGATTGCCGCCAACACCACTGAACCGCCAGTTGGCGCTTCGACGTGGGCATCGGGCAACCAGGTATGCACCGGCCACATCGGGACTTTGACAGCAAAGGCGCTGAGAAAAGCGAAGAATAGCCACGTCTGCGCCGACATGCCGAGTGGAACATCATGCCAGTCGAGAATGCTGAAACTGCCGCCCGATTGAAGAAACAGATATATCAAGGCAATCAGCATCAGCAACGATCCAGCCATCGTGTAAAGAAAAAACTTGAATGCCGCATATACGCGATTCGGCCCACCCCACACACCGATAATGACGTACATCGGAATCAGCGAGGCCTCGAAAAACACATAGAACAGCGCCGCATCAAGTGCGCAAAATATCCCGTTCATCAGGCCCGACATGATGAGGAAGGCCGCCATGTACTGTGCAACTTTTTTCTCGATGACCTGCCAGCCGGCCAGCACCACGAGAATCGTGATGAAACTATTGAGCAGAATGAACAGCAGCGAAATACCATCGACGCCCAGAAAATAATTAATGTTGAACTGTGGAATCCACGGTGACAGTTCGACAAATTGCATGGCGCTCCTGCTTGTATCAAAGCCGGTATATAGTGGGATCGTCACCAGAAAGCCCAGCAGGGCCACGATCAGTGCAATGAACCTGGCAAGGCCAGCATTGCGATCCGACCCGGTCATGAGTACAACCATGGCGCCGAAGATAGGCACCCAGATGGAAAGACTAAGCAGGTTGGAGGCAATCATTTCTGTAAATTCCTGGCGGAAGCGTGCGGCGCGAGGTGCATGTGTCCTGGCATGGAGGAAAGAATTGCGTGCATTACATGGTCTTCCCGAAGAGCAGCAGCGTCAGGAAAATAAAGACGCCGAAGATCATCGAAAAGGCGTACTGGTAGATGTAGCCGCTCTGGAAGAGACGCACTACAGAAGAAATCCAGCCGACCACCTTTGCCGAACCATTTACCGCCAGACCGTCGATCAGCATCTGGTCGCCGCCCTTCCAGAGACCACGACCGAGTAGACGCGCGCCGCCGGCAAAAAACCATTCATTGAACTTGTCGAGGTAGTACTTGTTTTCAAGCAGCGTGTGGATCGGCTTGAAAACGGTCATCAGCAGCAATGGGATCTCTGGCCGCTTCAGGTAGAAGAACCAGGCCAGCAGCACGCCAGCCAATGCCAGGAAGAAAGGTAACTGGGTCATGCCATGGAAAGCCATGGCAGCAGCGCCATGAAACTCCTCCTTCATGGTTTCCAGCGCGCCGTGTGCGGGTGCAATAACGATCGAATCCTTGAAATAGTCGCCGAACAGCATCGGTTCAATGGCCATGAAACCGATGATGACCGAGGGAATCGCCAGTGCTACCAGAGGCAGCCAGACCACCCAGGGCGATTCGTGCGGTGTACCGGCGTGATGGTGATCATCGTGTTGGCCATGCGCATGCGGCACCTGATCGTAGCGTTCATTCCCGTGAAAAACCAGAAAGTACATGCGGAACGAGTAGAAAGCAGTGACGAATACACCGGCGACAACGGCAATGTAGGCAAAACTGGCACCTGGCAGATGCGACAGATGCACTGCCTCGATAATCGAGTCCTTCGAGTAAAAGCCCGACATAAACGGCGTGCCAATCAGGGCCAGCGAACCGATCAGCGTGGTAATCCAAGTGATCTTCATGTGTTTCCACAGGCCGCCCATGTAGCGGATGTCCTGATTGTGGTGACAACCGATGATCACCGAACCAGCACCAAGGAACAGCAGCGCCTTGAAAAACGCGTGCGTCATTAGATGGAATACCGCTACGGAGTAGGCAGAAGCGCCAAGCGCTACCGTCATATAACCGAGCTGCGACAGCGTCGAGTAAGCCACCACACGCTTAATATCATTCTGAACCATGCCGAGAAAGCCCATGAACAGCGCGGTGATGGCGCCGATCACCAACACGAAGGAGAGTGCAGCTTCCGACATTTCAAACAGTGGCGACATACGCGCCACCATGAAGATCCCAGCCGTCACCATGGTGGCGGCGTGGATCAGCGCGGAGATCGGCGTTGGGCCTTCCATCGAATCAGGTAGCCAGACATGCAGCGGGAATTGCGCGGACTTGCCCATGGCGCCGATGAACAGGCAGATGCAAATCACCGAAATCAGCATCCAGGGCGTACCGGCAAACAGCTCGATGCTCTGGCCGGCCAGTTGCTCGCGCAGGGCGAATACTTCGTCGTAACGCATCGTGCCGGAATAAGCAAAGATCAAGGCAATGCCAAGGATAAAACCGAAGTCCCCGACACGGTTGACCATGAAAGCCTTGAGATTGGCATGAATTGCCGTCGGTCGCGTGTACCAGAAACCGATCAGCAGATATGACACCAGGCCGACCGCTTCCCAGCCGAAAAATAGCTGGAGGAAGTTGTTGGACATCACCAGCATCAGCATCGCGAAGGTGAATAGCGAGATGTAGCTGAAGAAGCGCTGATAACCGGGATCGTCGGCCATATAGCCGATGGTGTAGATATGCACCATCAGCGACACGAAGGTCACCACCAGCATCATCATCACCGT
>DAOLZE010000109.1:0-7656 GCA_035426125.1 Rhodocyclaceae bacterium | reverse complement strand
ACAAGAAGGGCTATCCGACGACGGTGGGCGACGAGGGTGGCTTCGCGCCGAATGTTGCCGGCAACGATGAGGCGATCGAGCTGATCCTCCGGGCGATTGAAGCGGCTGGCTATACGCCGGGCCAGGATGTGCTGCTCGGTCTTGATTGTGCGGCTTCCGAGTTTTACAAGGATGGCAAGTATCATCTCGCTTCCGAAAAACTTGATCTGACTTCGGAAGCTTTCGCCGACTATCTCGGTAATCTGGTCGACAAGTATCCGATCATCAGTATCGAAGACGGCATGGCCGAGAATGACTGGGACGGCTGGAAAAATCTTACCGACAAGCTGGGCAGGAAGGTGCAGATCGTCGGCGATGATCTGTTCGTGACCAATACCCGGATTCTCGCCGAGGGCATCGAGCGGGGCATCGCCAATTCGATCCTCATCAAGATCAACCAGATCGGTACGCTGAGCGAAACTTTTGCCTGCGTGGAAATGGCGAAGCGCGCCGGATATACCTCGGTTATTTCGCATCGTTCCGGCGAGACCGAGGATTCGACCATCGCCGACATCGCCGTCGGTCTCAACGCCTTGCAGATCAAAACCGGCTCGCTGTCGCGCTCCGACCGCATCGCCAAGTACAACCAGTTGCTGCGCATCGAAGAAGATCTTGGCGATACCGTCAAATATCCCGGCCGCAGCGCGTTTTATAACCTGCGCAAGTAATCCCTGACATGCGCTGGCCGGCGCTGGTGTTGCTTGCTCTGATTGCCCTGCTACAGTATCCGCTGTGGCTCGGCAAGGGCGGCTGGCTCCGCGTCTGGGATGTGGATCAAAAATTGCAGACGCAGCGCGATCTCAATCACAAACTTGAACAGCGCAATGTTGGGCTGGATGCGGAAGTGCGCGATCTGAAAAGTGGCTACGATGCCATCGAGGAACATGCTCGCTATGAGCTGGGTCTCATCAAGCAGGACGAGATTTTTGTTCAAGTGCCGCTGAAGCAGCCGTGATCTATGGAAGAACAGGGTCACATCGCGCACCCTTTTGATTTTATCGAACGAGGCCACGGCCTCTGATGCGGAGCTGATATGTCGGAATTGCTGTTTTACGAGCGCGTTGTTCCTCTCAATGACGAGCAGCACAAAGATCTGCGCATGTCGCCGGTGACCGCCTATGGTTTCAGCCGTGGCGTTAATTCCGTGCCGGTTGTGCTGGCCGAGCTGGCCGAGGCTTCCAGGGAATATCCGATTGCTTTTGTCAAATCTGCGGAGGGTGGATATCTGCCGGTTGCTCTGCTCGGTTTGCGCGAAAAGGAGAATCTTTTTGTTGACGCGGAAGGTCAGTGGGTCGCCAACTATATTCCGGCCTTTGTGCGGCGCTATCCGTTTGTGCCGGCGAATGGGCCGAATGGCCAGTTTCTGGTGTGTATCGATGCCGATGCGGATTGCTTGCGCGCCAACGATGGCCAGCCATTGTTCAACGATGGCAAACCGGCAGCGGCGCTTGAGAATGCGCTGAGCTATCTGCGTGAGTTTCACACTTCCGGACTCGCTGCTGCTGCGGCCTGTCAGCGGCTCGCCAAGCTTGGCTTGCTCCGCGAAGTCGGCACACAGGCGCAGCTACCCAGTGGTGAGCGCTTTCAACTTTCCGGGTTGCAGGTGATCGACGAAGAAAAGCTGCGTGCCCTTGATGCATCCTCTGTGAATGAACTGTTCCGCCATGGCGACATGAAGCTGATTTATGCGCATCTGCTGTCGATGGGGAATATGCAGCGCCTGCTGGATCGTCTGGGTAAGCGACTTTCTTAGGGGCTAGGGATTCGGGGCCAGGGGTTTCAGCTCTGCGGCGTATTGTCTCCAGCGTGCTACATATAGCGCCGCGCCGTCGAGTTGCGCTTGCACTTCTTCGTCGCTTAATGTGCGCACCACTTTGGCTGGTGTGCCGAGAATCAGCGAGCGATCAGGGTAGCTCTTGCCCTCTGGCACAACTGCGCCAGCACCAACCAGGCAATGTTTGCCGATAACCGCACCATTTAGAATGATGGCGCCGATGCCGATCAGCGAGCCGTCGCCAACGCTGCATCCATGCAGCATGGCCTGGTGGCCGACGATGACGTTGCTGCCGATGTCGAGACGGATGCCGGCATCGGTGTGCAATACGGCGTGATCCTGAATGTTGCTGCGTGCGCCGATGGTGATGAGGTCGGTGTCGCCGCGAATTACGGCGCCAAAAAATACGCTGGCTTCGGCTTCGAGGATCACCGAGCCGATGAGGGTGGCGGTTTCGGCAACCCATGTGTCAGCGTGACAAACGGGCTTTCTGTCGCCCAGGGCGTAAAGCGGCATGCGCAAACTCCGTGATCGAGAATATCCTATTCTACCGTGCGGCATTGCGATGCTTGCATGGCAGGGACTTTTGGGTAGACTGAGCCAATTCTTTTTGTTGATGGAACGCACATGAATATTGAATGCGCTCTTGCAGGGAAAATATATGCAGCCGTTTGATCAGCCGGCCGCAGACACACAATCGGGGTGCGATCGCCATGTCATTCGCTGAATTGCTTGGCCTGTTACTGCTCGGTGCAGTGGCCTGGTTCTGGCTGGACAGCCTCAAGGCGAGTGAGGCTGCGATGGCTGGCGCGCAGCGCGTCTGCAAGGCCGAGGATTTGCAGTTTCTCGATGGCAGTGTGACGATTGAATCGGTCTGGCTGATGCGCGATGAGAGCGGGAGCCCGCGCTTGCGTCGTGTGTATGGTTTTGAATACAGCGATAACGGCGATAACCGGCGCAAGGGCAGTGTTACCTTGAGTGGTCACGAGGTGATTGCGCTGTATATCCGGCCCTATTTGCATTAGAACGCGCCGAATACCTCAGAACTTTGTCATCCCCGCTGGATTCCTGCCTTTGCGGGAATGGCGTCGTCGATCAGTATTTTCTGTTGGCCTAAAGCATCAGGCTATGCAGAATTACTTTCTCGTGGAGATCTTCGGCGGTTTTACGCCGTGCGCAAATCGTCTCGTTGAGCAACGCCTGCTGTTCTTCGGAAAGGCTCATGAGAAAACCAAGAAGATGCTTTTGATATGCCTGCATGGTTTCTGCATGCAGGCTCGTATCTTCGATTTTCTGTGCTACAGCCGAGGTTCCCGATATCCGCTGAATATCGGCGCCAGGCATTGTCTGGCAGCTTTCTCCCCGCAGAATCTGATGCTCCTGCCGGAGGCGCAGCCATGCCGATTGCTGTTCCTGCGATAGATTGAATTCTGGAAGCGCCTGCTCGTCGAGGATTGCACAAGCGGAGATTTCAAGTTGCCCGGTAAATCTCTCAGCCTCCGGCATGCCGGCGATTGACGGTGTGCCGGAGAGCGATAAAGATAAACCGAGCAGTAACGCTGTCAGTGAAATCCACTGGATTCGTTGCGTGAGGATTTCCACGATGCAGGCACGGCTTACTTGAAATATTCGTATGCCAGGACAACCGCCGGACGGCCGATGGCTTTTCTGGCCTGTGCCAGATCGCTATCGCCAATCTTGCCGCTTGCCCAGACGGCGAGCAACATCGCGATTGGCGTCGGGATATTACGTCCGGATTCATATCGCGAACCGCCGCTTTGTGTGACGCCGAACCTGCGCCAGAAGGTTTCCTGATTTTCGCCGGATTGCTTGCGCAGTGCGGCGAGATTACCAAGATCGATTTTCTTTTGCTTAGCCATGTCATTATCCTTTCAATTTAAAAATCAGCTTGATTAGTCTATTTCAATTTCTGGTGCGTGCGGTGAATAAAGCATTTCAAATTGTAAAGAGCGCAAGCTGTAATTGAATGAGTAACCATGCTGCATTTATGGCGATTTTGTATTTACTGGCGGGGTCTTTCTCTTCCTTCGTTAGATCTTTCGGAAGGCGCGCGCTCTGTCGGCGCTTGATCGCTTTCTTCCTTTGCGCGCGGCAATTGCGTTCGTCCTGAGTCGCCCGGTTTGCGCGTGTTTGCGTTGCGACTGGCATCTTCGACGGCGCGCGGAGGTCGCATGTTGCCGAGACCTGCCGGGGCACTTACAGGGGCACTCGCAGCGGGCGTGTTTTGCAGCATCGGTACAATCTGCTGCCTCGGTATATTTTGCAGCAGCGGAACATTCTGCGGCGGTGGCACATTCCCTGGAGCCGGTGCGCTGCGTCTGTCGTTGGGAAATTGCACAGCATTATGAAATGCGGGCGGTGGCGCTGCATTGATGACGGGATTGCCTGCGTCCGGGCGCGCTGCGGATCCTCTCCCCGATTGCATGTTGCCGCGTTCCTCTGGTTGCGGATTCGAGCCACGGCGCATGTCCAGTGTGGGTGAGGCTGGGCGAATCGGTGTGATAACGCCCTGCGCGGGTAGCGGCTGATTTTGATCGAGTCTACGATAATCGCGCGGCGTTTCGGGGCGTATATCCGGGCGTATATCCGGGCGTATATCCGGGCGTATATCCGGGCGTATATCGGGACGTGTATTGGGACGTGTGTTGGGACGTGTGTTGGGACTCCCGAATTGTTTGTTTGGCGCTGATCCTGTGTAAGGATAGCCGCGTCGATGCGCCGGGTTGTGTTGCCAGATATTCGGAGCAGCGCCGGGGCGCGGGCGGTAGTCGTTCGATCCGTTCCATCTGTTGCGATTGTCATGGAAAATCTGCACATCATGTTGATGCCAGTCGAATGCGCTGAAGAAAATTCCGCCACCAATCACGATACCGCTGCCCCAGAAAAATCTGGATGAGTATCCCGGCGAATTGACAGGCGGGGAGTAGTAACCGGGCCAGGGATTCCAATAGACCGGCGGATAGTTTGTCCACCACCATTGGCCATACACCAGGTTCGGATCGTAGTAGGGCACATATACGATTTGCGGATTTGCCGGTGCGATCAGGATGGTTTGTCCTTGCGGATACACGGAAATCTGTGTGCTCGATGCGAGGTTGCCTAGCGCTATGGCGCGCCTCCGCAGATTTTGTACGGTGTCCATCATCTGGACCTGCTGGGCCAGGAAGGCATCGCCAAGCCGTTCGGTCCAGTCCAGATTTCCTTCCATTGTCGCGAGTATCTGCGGAAATGCGACGAGCGATTGCACGCTGGGATCCCAGCCGGTCTGCTCGACCGCCTGTACGGCCTGCTCACCGCTGAGGCCACGATTGGCTGCTGACCAGCGCGCGGCCTTGACCACTTCAAGTGGGTAGGTCGCTGCCATCAGGATTTGCGAGAGCAGCGCGTCGGGATAGAGTGCGATCGGCGCCAGCATCTGGTCGAGTTCCTGCTGGGAAAAGATGCGTGCTGCCTGTTGTCCGATTTGTTCGGCTTGCCAGATTTGTCCCGGCGGGGCAGGCTGCGCACATGCCTGCAATGCCGGGAGGAACAAGATGCAGAGATGGGACAAAACGGTTTTTGTGTGCACTTTCATGATTTACCTCGATTCCATGTGGCCCGGCATTTTTGCGGTGTTGTTGCTGCGTTGTACATCGTTACGCCTACCGGTAAATATATCCCGATCTGGTAATCGTGGAGAATTATTTGCGGATTGTCCATCAGGAAAATGAAACAATTTGTTCCGTGCTTGCGGGGCATTTTCGCCATCCGCAAGGAATCCGAATGCAATATGATGCGCCATGAACTGGAGGAGTGCATGAAAAAGCAAAAGCTTCCGCAGAAACCCGTCGAGGTCAGGAGTCAGGCACCATGGGATGCTTCTGTCATCAAGCAGCTGATCAAGGAGTTATGGACCTTGCGTGCGGCGATGCTGAAGTGCGAGGAGAGTCTGGCACAGACGTTGGCGGGTGTCGCCCCGGAATATGCGGCAAGCGCACGCAATTTTGCGCATTACCTGGCGCTGCGGCGCAGCGATATACGGCCTTTGCAGGAACGTCTGGCGTGGATCGGCGTGTCATCTCTGGGTCGCTCCGAAATCAATGTGCTGGCGAATCTCGACAAGGTGCTGGGTATTCTGCATCGGCTCGTCGAGCGTCACTGGGAATCGCATACCGATGAGGAGCCGATCGGTATCCAGCGTGGTCAGGCATTGCTCGACCTGCATACCGAAAGACTGCTTGGCGTGCCACCGGCCGAACGCCGTGTGCGCATCATGGTGACGCTGCCTTCAGAAGCGGCAGCAGATTTTGGTCTGGTGCGGCAGCTCGTCGCCGCCGGTATGGATGTCGCGCGGATCAACTGCGCGCACGACGAGGCACCGCAGTGGATCGCCATGGCTGGACATGTGCGGCGCGCGGCAAAGATGGTCGGCCGCCCGGTGAAAATTCTGATGGATCTCGGCGGGCCAAAGTTGCGTACCGGACCGATTGCACCCGCCCCTGCGGTACTCAAGCTGCGTCCGCTGCGCGATGAATTTGGCCGGGTTATCGAACCAGCACGGCTCAGTTTGCGTGCCAGCGGTATGGCAGAAGCCGTTGATGACACGATGGCACAAGTCATCGTCGATGCTGGTTGGCTTGCCCGGCTGGAGGTTGGCGCACATATCGAGTTGTGCGATGCACGCAATGCCATGCGGGTGCTGACGGTTGTTGATGCGAGTGAGAGCGGTGTGCTGGCCGAGTGCGAAAAAACGATTTATCTGGTGCCGGAAACACGGCTGGTGCTGCGCAGGGAGTCTCGACATTCGCGCCGCAGCAAACATGGCCATGAGACCGGCATCGACGGCTTCCCCGAACGCCCCGGCGTGTTGCACTTGCAGCGCGGCGATCTGCTGCGCCTGACGCGTGGTGGCGTCGGGAAAAATATAGACAGAAGTTCGCAGGGAAAGGTTGGCAAAACGAGTGGCAAGGCAGGCAGCAAGACTGGTGGCAGGCCCGTAGCCAGCGCGCCGTGCACTCTGCCCGAGGTGTTTGCGCAGGTGCGCAAGGGTGAGCGCATCTGGTTCGATGACGGGCATATCGGTGGCGTGGTGCGGCACGCCTCGGCGCAGGCGCTGGAGGTCGAGATTACCGATGCTGGCGATAATGGCGAACGGCTGGCGGGTGACAAGGGGATCAATCTACCCGACACCGAACTGCATCTGCCGGCGCTGACGGAAAAGGATATTGCGGATCTGGCGGTGGTTGCCAAACATGCCGATCTGGTCGGGCTGTCCTTCGCCCAGCGTGCCGCCGATGTCGAAGCATTGCAAAAACATTTGCGCCAACTTGGCGCTGCCAGTCTCGGCATCATCCTCAAGATCGAGACGCGGCGCGGCTTCGAGAACCTTCCCGAGCAGATTTTTGCGGCAATGGCCAACCATGCTGCCGGCGTGATGATCGCTCGCGGCGACCTCGCTGTCGAATGCGGCTACGAGCGACTCGCCGAAGTGCAGGAGGAAATTCTCTGGGCCACCGAAGCTGCACACATGCCGGTGATCTGGGCAACCCAGGTGTTGGAAACCCTGGCAAAAACCGGCCAGCCCTCGCGTGCTGAAATCACCGATGCTGCCATGGGCGAGCGTGCCGAATGCGTGATGCTCAACAAAGGGCCGTATATCCTTGATGCCATGCGCACCCTGAACGACATCCTGCACCGCATGCAGGCGCATCAAACGAAAAAGCGCACGCTGCTGCGCGCCTTGCGCGCATGGATGCCAGAGTCGGCTAAGGGGCACAAGACATAAGCGTATGGGCACAGCCCACACAGACGCGGCTTGTCGGTGTGTTTCGTGTTGACGCTGC
>DAOLZE010000108.1:0-7689 GCA_035426125.1 Rhodocyclaceae bacterium | reverse complement strand
TATGTCGATGAGCGCTGGCTCGGCGGCATGCTGACCAACTTCAAGACGGTCAAGCTGTCGATCAAGCGCCTCAAGGACCTCGAGCAGATGATGCAGGATGGCTCTTTCGACAAAATGAGCAAGAAGGAAGCGCTGACAGCGCGTCGCGAACTCGAAAAATTACAGAAGAGCATGGGCGGCATCAAGGACATGCCCGGCTTGCCCGATGCGATTTTCGTCATCGATGTCGGTTTCCACAAGATTGCCATTACCGAAGCCAGCAAGCTCGGTATCCCGGTGGTCGGCGTCGTCGATACCAACCACTCTCCGGATGGCGTCAGTTATGTGATTCCCGGCAACGACGATTCGAGCCGGGCGATTCGCCTGTATGCGCGCGGCGTTGCCGATGCCGTGCTCGAAGGTCGCAGTCAGTCGCTGACCGAACTGGAACAGGAAATTGCCGGTGGCGACGAATTCGTCGAGATCGAGGAAGAAGCCGCCTGACGATTTCAAGGTGACTGACAGGGGGATGCGACGCTGCTTCCCCGTCGGTCGCATCCTGCGCTGTCGTAATGTCAGTAAAACGATTTTGAATCTGGAGTAAAGCAATGGCGGAAATTACCGCAAGCATGGTCAAGGAACTGCGCGAGAAGACCGACGCGCCGATGATGGAATGCAAAAGAGCGCTGACGGAAGCCGGCGGCGATCTCGACAAGGCCGAGGAAGTCCTCCGCGTCAAACTTGGCAGCAAGGCCAGCAAGGCCTCCGCGCGAGTTACAGCGGAAGGGGTGGTCGGTCTGCACATTGCTGCCGACGGCAAGCTCGGCGCGATCATTGAAGTCAATTGCGAGACCGACTTCGTCGCCAAGAATGACGATTTTCTGGCACTCACGAAAAATCTCGCGCAACTTGTCGCAACCGCCAATCCGGCGGATGTCGCCGCGCTCTCGGCACTGAAGATCGGCAACGAGACGGTTGAGGCGACACGCACCGCGCTGATCGGCAAGATCGGCGAGAACCTGACGATGCGCCGCTTCGTGCGCATCGCACCGCAAGGCAAGCTGACCAGCTACATCCATGGCGGCAGCAAGATCGGCGTACTGATCGACGTTGTTGGTGGCGATGAGCAACTTGCCAGGGATCTGGCGATGCATATCGCTGCGTCCAAGCCGAAGTCGCTCGACCCGAAGGGGGTGTCGGCCGAACTGCTTGATACCGAGCGGCGCATCGCCATCGAGAAGGCACGCGAAGCCGGCAAGCCGGAAGAAATGCTGGAGAAAATTGCCGAAGGTACGGTACAAAAGTACCTGAAGGAAGTCACGCTGCTCGGCCAGGTGTTCGTCAAGGCCGAGGACGGCAAGCAGACCATCGAGCAGTTGCTGAAGAGCAAGGGCGCATCGGTGGCGAGCTTCGTGCTCTACATCGTCGGCGAAGGCATCGAGAAGAAGGTCAACGATTTTGCCGCCGAGGTTGCTGCCCAAGCTGCACAGGCCGCCGCAGCCGCAGCGAAATAATCCTTTCGGGGAACCCTGCATGAGTGCCGTGCAAAAAAGCTGCTACAAACGCATCCTCGTCAAGCTGTCGGGCGAGGCGCTGATGGGCGACGATGCTTATGGCATCAATCGGGAAACGCTTGGGCGCATCGTTGCCGAGATTGGCTCGGTGGCCGCGCTCGGCGTCGAAATCGGCGTGGTGATTGGCGGCGGCAATATCTTTCGTGGTGTCGCTGGTGCTTCAACCGGCATGGACCGCGCGACGGCCGATTACATGGGTATGCTTGCCACGGTGATCAATGCCATGGCACTGGCCGATGCGATGCGTCAGGCGGGTATCAACGCCCGTGTGCAGTCGGCGCTGAACGTGGAGCAGGTCGTCGAGCCGTACATTCGCGGCAAAGCGATCCGCTATCTCGAAGAAGGCAAGGTTCTCGTTTTCGCCGCTGGCACCGGCAATCCGTTTTTCACCACCGATACCGCAGCGGCGCTGCGCGGCTCGGAAATCGGCGCCGAAATCGTCATGAAGGCAACCAAGGTTGACGGTATTTACACGGCTGATCCTCTCAAGGACACCAAGGCCCAGCGCTACGAGCGTATCAGCTTCGACGAAGCCATCAATCGCAATCTGAAGGTCATGGATGCGACTGCGCTGGCGCTGTGCCGTGACCAGAACCTACCGATCGTCGTCTTCTCGATTTTCAAGGAAGGTGCGCTGAAGCGCGTGGTGCTCGGTGAAAACGAAGGCACCATGGTGCATAGTTGAGGGAATGTTGAAGTTTTAGGAGCTCAGAATGATTGTGACCGCCGAACTCAGGAAACTGACCGAGCAGAAAATGCTCAAGTCGATCGACGCACTCAAGCATGATCTGGCCAAGATCCGCACTGGTCGCGCCCACACCGGCATCCTCGATCATGTCCAGGTCGATTACTACGGATCAATGGTGCCGATCACCCAGGTCGCCAATGTCACGTTGATCGACTCACGCACCATCGGCGTGCAGCCCTGGGAAAAACCGTTGGTTGCCAAGGTTGAGAAGGCCATCCGCGACGCCGATCTCGGCTTGAATCCCGCAACTCAGGGCGATGTGATTCGTGTGCCGATGCCGATGTTGACCGAGGAGCGGCGCCGTGAGTTGATCAAGGTCGTCAAGCAGGAAGGCGAGAATGCCAAGGTGGCGGTGCGCAATCAGCGCCGTGATGCCAACGCATATCTCAAGGAGGCGTTGAAGAAGAAGGAAGCCTCCGAGGATGACGAGCGACGCATTCAGGACGAAATCCAGAAACTCACCGACCGCTTTGTTGTCGAGATCGACAAGCTCCTCGGCGACAAGGAAAAGGACTTGCTGGCTGTTTGAGCCGTTGCTGCTTTTTCTGCGGCGTAACTTCACAGGGGTGACCGCGTGAGTCTGTTCTCCAGTTCCACCCAGACCGTTCCACCGACTGGCGATGTTCCGCGTCATGTTGCCATCATCATGGACGGCAACGGTCGCTGGGCCAAGAAACGCTTTCTGCCGCGGGTTGCCGGCCACAAGAGTGGTGTCGAAGCGGTGCGCACGGTGATCAAGGCCTGCATCGCGCGCGGCATCGAGCATCTGACGCTGTTTGCCTTCAGTTCCGAGAACTGGCGCCGTCCACCCGAGGAAATTTCCTTTTTGATGAGCCTGTTCATGAGTGCCCTGGAGAACGAGGTGCACAAGATGCATGAAAACGGCATACGTCTGCGGATAATCGGCGATCGCTCGCGTTTCGATGCGCAGCTTTCCGACATGATTTGCCGCTGTGAGGCGTTGACCGCCGAGAATACCCGTATGACATTGACCATCGCCGCCAACTATGGTGGGCGCTGGGATATCCTGCAGGCCGTCGAGCGCATGCTGGCGGCGCAACCCGACAAGTGCAGCGATTTCAGTGAAGCCGATCTGGCGCCATATCTGTCGATGGCGTATGCGCCGGAGCCGGATCTGTTCATCCGCACCGGCGGCGAACAGCGCATCAGTAATTTTCTGCTCTGGCAACTTGCGTACTGCGAGTTTTATTTCACGGATATGTTCTGGCCGGACTTCGATGCGGCTGCACTCGATGCAGCGATTTTTTCCTATCAAAACCGCGAGCGGCGCTTTGGCCGCACCAGCGAGCAGTTGATGGCCGGACGGGAAACACCGCCGCCGGGCCAGGATGCTTAAGACACGAATCGTCACCGCGCTGTTTCTCGCCACCGGCCTGCTTGCCGGGTTGTTCCTGTTGCCGCCCGGCGGCAGCACACTGTTGTTTACTGCCATGATTGCCATCGCTGCCTGGGAGTGGGCCGGTCTGCTCAGGATGAGCGCGATGCCGCGCTGGGTGTATGGCGCGTTGATCTGTCTGCCCTGCGCTGCCTTGTACCTGTCCGGCATGCCTGGCGAATTGCTGATGACGTTCTGGTGGCTGGCTCTGGGATTCTGGCTGCTGCTGGTGCCGCTCTGGTTCGTCCGTCGCTGGACACTGCGTGCGAATGTGGTTGGCTTCCTGATCGGCTGGCTGCTGCTGATTCCCGGCTGGGCCGCCATGGTGACGTTGCAGGCGCGTAGCCCCTGGCTTTTGCTGGCGGCAATGGCGCTGGTGTGGGTCGCTGATATTGCTGCATATGCTGCCGGACGCGCATTCGGCAAGCACAAACTCGCCATCACCATCAGCCCGGGGAAGACCTGGGAAGGCGCGTTCGGCGCCGTTGCCGGCGTGCTGATCTATGGCCTTGCCGTCGGCAGTGCGACAGGGCGGCTGGCTTCCTTCACCGTTAGCCAGATCCTGTTCGTGCTGTTCGGTCTGCTGCTGCTGACGGTCGTCAGCATTCTCGGCGATCTGTTTGAATCTCTGGTCAAGCGGCAAGCCGGCGTCAAGGACAGTAGCATGCTGCTGCCGGGACATGGTGGTGTGCTCGACCGCATCGACAGCCTGACTTCGACCTTGCCGCTGGTCGCTCTGGCCACTGTCCTGTTTGTCTGACATGCGCCAACAAACCTTGCAGCGTCTGACTATTCTCGGAGCTACCGGCTCGATCGGCCTCAGTACGCTCGACGTCGTTGCGCGCCACCCGGAGCGCTTTGAAATATTTGCCCTGACGGCACATGGTCGCGTCGACGAATTGGCGCAGTTATGCCTGAAGTATTGTCCGCGCTTTGCCGTGGTTGCCTCGGCCGGCGATGCGGCGCGCCTTAACGAAGAACTCACCGCGGCTGGCTGCTTCACCAAGGTCATGTCGGGGGCTGCTGCGCTGGCAGAAGTTGCCGCGCATGAAGAGGTCGATACCGTCATGGCGGCGATCGTCGGTGCGGCCGGTCTGGCGCCAACACTTGCGGCGGTGCGCGCCGGCAAGCGCGTGCTGCTGGCCAACAAGGAAGCGCTGGTGATGGCCGGTGATCTGTTCATGGCCGAAGTGCGCCGCGCCGGGGCAACGCTGCTGCCGATCGACAGCGAGCACAATGCAATTTTTCAATCGCTGCCCGCCGATTATGCTGGATCGTTACCCGGCAGCGGTGTCCGGCGCATTCTGCTGACTGCTTCGGGTGGACCGTTTCGCACCACGCCGCTGGAGCAACTGGCAAGGGTGACGCCGGAGCAGGCATGCGCCCATCCGAACTGGGTCATGGGCCGCAAGATTTCCGTCGATTCGGCAACCATGATGAACAAGGGGCTCGAAGTCATCGAGGCGCACTGGCTGTTCAATGCGCCGGCCGAGAAAATTGAAGTTGTCATTCATCCGCAGAGCGTGATTCATTCGCTGGTCGAATACGTCGATGGATCGGTGCTGGCGCAGCTCGGTAACCCCGATATGCGCACACCGATCGCACATGCCCTGGCCTATCCCGAGCGTATCGAAGCGGGGGTGTCTGCACTCGACCTGTTCGCCGTTGGCCAGATGACTTTCGAGCCACCCGATGGGCAGCGTTTTCCCTGCTTGCCGCTGGCCTATCACGCGTTACGCGCCGCCGGTAGCGCGCCGACGCTGCTGAATGCGGCGAACGAAATGGCGGTGGCAGCCTTTCTCGCCGGGCGCCTGCCGTTCCTGCGGATTGCAGAAATCATTGCCGCCGTACTCGAACGGATTCCCGTGTCGTCGTTGCCCGATCTGGCTGCGGTCATGGCGGCCGATGCCGAGGCGCGCCATATGGCCGAGGCGCTCATTCATGCCGAATGAAATGGCAATAACATGATCGGACATCTCGCCTTTTATTTTGGTGCCTTCATTCTGGCGCTGGGTGTGCTGATCGTGGTGCACGAATTCGGACATTTTGTCGTCGCGCGCCTGTGTGGCGTCAAGGTATTGCGTTTCTCGGTCGGCTTTGGACGTACTCTGCTGGTGCGGCGTTTCGGTGCTGACGGCACCGAGTGGGCGATCTGTGTCTTTCCACTGGGCGGTTACGTGAAAATGCTCGATGAGGGCGAAGGCCCGGTTGAACCACAGGATTTGCCGCGCGCCTTCAATCGCCTGTCAGTCTGGCGGCGCATGCTGGTGGTGGTGGCCGGCCCGCTGGCGAATCTGCTGTTGGCGGTTCTTCTCTACTGGCTGCTCTTCATGCATGGCAGCGAGGAACTGCGCCCGGTGCTGGCCGTGCCTCCCGCGGCGACCGCCGCTGCCGCTGCCGGCATCCAGGATGGTGAGACTGTTCGCAGCTTCAACGGCAAGCCGGTGGTCACCTGGCAGGAACTGCGTTGGGAACTCGCCCAAGTGGTCCTCGATCATGCACCGGTTGTCCTTGAAGTCATCAATCCGCAACAGGAAATCAGTTTTCGCAATCTCGATACGCGTGACATTACGGAGGCCGATCTGGAAGGCGATCTGCCCGGTCATCTTGGACTGAAATTGTTTCATCCATCTTTGAAGCCGATTGCCGGTGAGATAACGCCCGGTTCGGCTGCCGCACAGGCTGGCATCCGTGCCGGAGACGAGTTTGTCGCGATTGACGGGAAGGCGATCTCATCATGGAATGATGTGGTGACAATTATTCGCAAGTCGCCGGGTGTTCCATTGCAGTTCGAACTACACCGCGCCGGTGCTGTGCTGGATTTGCAGGCAACGCCGACAGAAATCAGGGATGGGATGGATGGCAAGGGCGTTGCTGTCGGTCGCCTCGGAATCACGGTGCAGGACGATCCGGCACTGCGCGAGACGATGTTTATCGTGCGGAGCTACGACCCGTTGACGGCCTTTGGTAAGGCGACGCGGCAGACCAGCGAGACGGCGCTATTCACCTTGCGGATGATCGGCCGCATGATTGTCGGCGAAGTTTCCCTGAAGAATCTCAGCGGGCCGGTGACCATCGCCGACTATGCCGGACAATCGGCTCAGCATGGCTGGGTGTCTTATCTGACATTCATGGCACTGATCAGCATCAGCCTTGGTGTGCTCAATCTGCTGCCGATTCCAATATTGGATGGCGGACATTTGCTGTATTATGTTGCCGAGGTTGTCAAAGGCGGTCCGCTCTCCGGGCGGATCATGGAAATCGGCCAGCAAATCGGCCTGGCTCTGCTGATGATGCTGATGGCATTCGCCTTTTATAACGACATCAATCGTCTTGTTTCCGGATAGATGCATGAATAAAAACCTGATTGCCGGGCTGGTCGCCGCATTGTTCGCGTCGTCGGCTTCTGCCTTTGATCCATTCGTCGTCAAGGATATTCGCGTCGAGGGTATCCAGCGTACTGAAGCCGGCACGGTATTCAGTTATCTGCCCGTCAAGGTCGGCGATACCATGAACGGCGACAAGGCGACACAAGCCGTCAAGGCGCTGTATGCCACCGGGTTTTTCAAGGATGTGCGCCTGGAAATCGAAGGTGGCGTGCTGGTGGTACTGATCGATGAAAGACCGGCAATTGCCTCGGTTGCATTCGTCGGCTTGAAGGCTTTTGAGAAGGATCAGATTCTCAAGGGGCTGCGCGAAGTCGGCTTGGCCGAGTCGCGAATCTTCGATCGTGCGCTGGTCGACAAGGCCGAGAAGGGGCGCAGGCTGTTCCAGACCCTGGATGCCTATTTCAGGCAGCGCTATGCCCGCCTGATCCAGCGCACCCTGGGCGGCATCATCTGGTCGTACATGGCCGAGGCGCTTGAAGCGGGTGACCTGGAAACGGGCAGGCGCCTGTTCTGGATGGCCACCGCGCATTTCGTGCGCGCGGGCCGCTTCGGCATGGCGTGGCACTGGCTGGTTGCATTGTTGCGGCTGTACGCGCCGCGCCT
>DAOLZE010000107.1:0-7694 GCA_035426125.1 Rhodocyclaceae bacterium | reverse complement strand
GCCGTGCCATGGAAATCGTCCATGAGCAGAAGGATCTCGAACGCTACATGCGCGAGGCGGTCAAGGTTTCCTTCGATTCGCCGGTGCTGCTCGACCGTTTCCTTAACGATGCCACCGAAGTTGATGTTGATGCGCTGTCCGACGGCAAGGAAGTGATTGTCGGTGGCATCATGGAACACATCGAACAGGCTGGCGTGCATTCTGGAGATTCGGCGTGTTCGTTGCCGCCGTACGCCTTATCCGAAGAGATACAGAACGAGTTGCGACGGCAGACCGCAATGATGGCGCGGGGATTGAATGTTATCGGCCTGATGAATGTGCAGTTTGCCATCCAGAAAACTGTTGCGGGTGATGTTGTGTATGTCCTCGAAGTAAATCCACGTGCTTCGCGCACTGTGCCGTTCGTTTCAAAGGCTACCGGCTTGCCGCTGGCCAAGATTGCCGCACGCTGCATGGCCGGTCGCAGCCTGGCCGAGCAGGGCGTCAAGGGGGAAGTGATTCCGCCGTATTACTCGGTCAAGGAAGCCGTTTTTCCCTTCGCAAAATTTCCCGGTGTCGACACCATTCTCGGCCCGGAAATGAAGTCGACTGGCGAGGTGATGGGCGTCGGCCGCACCTTCGCCGAAGCCTTCGTCAAGAGTCAGTTGGCTGCAGGTACTAAGCTGCCGGGCGTCGGCCGCGCCTTCATCAGCGTCAAGCCCGCCGACAAGGTGAAGGCGGCAGACGTGGCGCGCGAACTTCATGAACTTGGCTTCACGCTGGTGGCAACGCGCGGTACGGCAACAGCGATTGGCGCGGCCGGTATTCCGGTGACGGTAGTGAACAAGGTCGGCGAAGGTCGGCCGCATATCGTTGACATGATCAAGAACAATGAAATCATCATGATCGTGAACACCGTCGAGGAAAAGCGTTCGGCGATTGCCGATTCGCGCTCGATTCGTACCAGCGCCCTGGCTGCCCGCGTTACGTTGTTTACTACTGTCGAAGGCGCCCGCGCCGCTTGTGCCGGACTGCGCCATCTGGCCGATCTGGAAACCTATGCGTTGCAGGCGCTGCACGCTGAGCTAGATTGCTGAGCATATCGATATGAGTAAATTCCCGATCACCATCGCCGGCGCAGATATGCTGCGCACCGAACTTCACCGCCTGAAGACCATCGATCGACCCGGTGTCATCGCGGCGATCGCCGAGGCGCGTTCGCACGGTGATCTCTCCGAAAATGCCGAATACGATGCGGCCAAGGAGCGCCAGGGCTTCATCGAAGGGCGCATCAAGGACGTCGAAGGCAAGCTCGGCAATGCCCAGATCATTGATCCGAAGCTGCTCGATGCCGATGGCCGCGTGGTTTTCGGCGCCACTGTCGAACTCGAGGATCTCCAGGCCAGCAAGCCGGTCTGCTACCAGATTGTCGGCGACGACGAGGCTGACATCAAGGCTGGCAAGGTGTCGATCAATTCTCCGGTAGCACGGGCGCTAATCGGCAAGTATGCCGGCGACATTGCCGAGGTAAATACGCCGGGCGGCATTCGTGAGTACGAAGTCATCGACGTCAAATACGTTTAGTCTTTTCAGGTACGCGTCGGGCGGCGCGGTTTGCCCTTGGCGATCGGACGGGCGCGGGCGGCCTTGTCGGTCTTGGCAGCGGCGGCTTTCTTGGTCAGGTGCGGCGGATTGCGGCGCCGCAAGGTGGATGCGGGAACAGCAGGTTCACTGGTCTCGGGGTTTTCACGCCAGATGACCAGTAGCTTGCCGATGTGCTGGACTGGTGCCGCATGCAGGGTGGCGCAGATTTCCGTCAAAAGGGCGTCGCGCGCTTCACGATCGGCTTCAAAGACACGGATCTTGATCAGTTCGTGCGCCTTCAGGCAACGGTCGATTTCTTGCAAGACTGTTGGGCTCAGGCCCTTCTGGCTGATGCTGACGACAGGATTGAGACTGTGGGCATCGGCACGCAGTTCGCGGCGACGAGCCGTTGAAATTTCGATCGCGGCAGCAGGCTGGGTATCATTTATATTCATTCGGTCATTTTAATCCACTCCCCCCGATTTCTTTTGAAAAAGCACAAAACAAATAAAGCGTGGATGCACGAGCATGTCACCGATCCTTTTGTGCAACGCGCAAAGGCCGAGGGCTGGCGCTCGCGAGCGGTTTTCAAACTGCAGGAGATCAATGAGAAGGATCACTTGCTGAAACCCGGTATGTGCGTCGTCGATCTCGGCGCGGCACCAGGCAGCTGGTCGCAATACGCGGTGAAGCGCATCCAGCCAGGTGGCCGGCTGTTTGCCCTGGACATCCTCGACATGCAACGTCTCGATGGAGTCGATTTCATTCAGGGCGATTTTCGTGAGGATGATTTGCTGCGCCAATTCGAGACCAGTCTCGGCGGCCGTGCAGTAGACCTTGTTTTATCGGACATGGCCCCCAATATGTCGGGGGTGCCGCTCAGTGATCAGGCACGTGTGATGCATCTGGCTGAATTGACGCTCGATTTTTCGGTGCATCATCTGAAGCCCGGCGGCGATTTGCTGGTGAAGGTGTTCCAGGGCGCCGATTACATGGCATTGCGCGAAGCCATGCGTCGAGTATTTGAAGTGGTGCAGGTGCGCAAGCCAGCAGCATCGCGCGACCGCAGTGCTGAAATTTTCCTGCTGGCGAGGAAGAAACGCCGTGAGGGGCTGCAATGAGCTCCGTGTAATGAGCGTGTTTGCGCCACATCGGAAAGGACTCTACAATCAGAGTTCGTGTGGCATTTAACTTCAATTTCGACCGGACGGTCGGAAGGGGCAGCAACCTTGAATAATATGTTCAAAAATCTGGCGATCTGGCTGGTTATCGGCATTACTCTGATGACGCTGTTCAATCAGTTCAATTCCCATCAGTCTATTCAGACCACCATGGATTACTCGCAATTCCTCGATGAGGTGAAGCAGGGTCACATCACCAAGGTATTGATTCAAGGCCGCACGCTCGATGCCACCACGACAGAAGGCAAAAGGCTCGTTACCTATGCGCCGCCCGATTTGTGGATGGTCAGCGACCTGCTCAAGTACAACGTCAAGGTGGTAGCCAAGGCCGACGAAGAACAGTCGCTGCTCATGAGTCTGTTGCTCTCGTGGGGCCCGATGCTGTTGCTGATCGGTGTGTGGATATTTTTCATGCGCCAGATGCAAGGTGGCGGCAAGGGTGGTGCCTTCTCCTTTGGCAAGAGCAAGGCCCGCCTGCTTGACGAGTCGACCAACACGATCACCTTCGCCGATGTCGCCGGTTGCGACGAAGCCAAGGAGGAGGTCTCCGAACTTGTCGACTTTCTGCGCGATCCAACGAAATTTCAGAAGCTCGGTGGACGGATTCCTCGCGGCGTATTGCTGGTCGGCAGCCCGGGTACTGGCAAGACGCTGCTCGCCAAGGCCATCGCTGGTGAGGCCAAGGTGCCGTTTTTCTCGATCTCCGGCTCCGACTTCGTTGAAATGTTCGTCGGTGTCGGCGCGGCCCGTGTCCGCGACATGTTCGAGAACGCCAAGAAAAATGCGCCCTGTATCGTTTTCATCGACGAACTGGATGCCGTGGGGCGCCAGCGCGGCGCCGGTCTCGGTGGTGGCAACGACGAACGCGAGCAGACGCTGAACCAGATGCTCGTCGAGATGGATGGCTTCGAAGGCAGCGTCGGCGTCATCGTCATCGCTGCGACCAACCGTCCGGATGTTCTCGATCCGGCGCTGATGCGCCCCGGCCGTTTCGACCGCCAGGTGATTGTGCCCCTGCCGGACATTCGCGGCCGCGAACAGATACTGAATGTGCATATGCGCAAGGTGCCGATTGCGCCTGATGTCAAGGCCGATATCATCGCGCGCGGCACCCCCGGCATGTCTGGTGCCGATCTGGCAAATCTGGTGAACGAAGCCGCATTATTCGCCGCGCGAATGAACAAGCGCCTGGTGGATATGGAGGATTTCGAGAAGGCCAAGGACAAGATCTTCATGGGTGCCGAGCGCAGGTCGATGGTGATCACTCCCGAAGAAAAGCGCAAGACGGCGTATCACGAGTCGGGTCATGCGATCATCGGCTCGTTGCTGGAGGGTTGTGATCCGGTGCACAAGGTCAGCGTCATCCCGCGTGGTCGTGCGCTTGGTGTGACGTGGTCGCTGCCTGAGGCCGATCGCATCAGCCTGTATCGCGATCAAATGCTGGCGCAGATTTCCATGTTGTTCGGCGGTCGGGTCGCCGAAGAAATTTTCGTCGGCAATGTGTCGACCGGCGCATCCAATGATTTTGAGCGCGCCACAGGCATCGCCCGCGATATGGTAACGCGCTACGGCATGTCCGAAGCGCTTGGCCCGATGGTGTATGGCGAGAACGAGGGCGAGGTGTTCCTCGGGCGCTCGGTGACGACGCACAAGAATATTTCGGAAGCTACGATGCAGAAGGTCGATGCCGAGATTCGCCGCATCATTGACCAGCAATACGCGCTGGCGCGCAAGTTGCTGGAAGAGAATCGCGACAAGGTTGAGGCGATGACGGATGCTCTGATGGAATGGGAAACCATCGATAGCGATCAGATCAAGGACATCATGGATGGCAAGCCGCCGCGTGCGCCGAAGCCCGCCCCTCCGCCACAGAAGCCTACCCCGGACAGCACGCCGGGCGCTGCGCCGACAGCCACCGCGCCGGCTTGAACGGAATGGTTGAATTGACTCAGCCCCGCTCGGGCTGAGTCAGTCCAAGTCCATGATTTGATCCGGCTCGCATTTCGACAGACTCAATGTCAATGGGTAATGCGAACGGACGTTCAACCCGGGTTGCACTTGTGATCTCCCGACCATGAAACAACAACTTCACTGTGGTCGCTATGTCCTGAATCTGGACAAGCCGCTGATCATGGGCATCGTCAATCTCACCGATGATTCCTTTTCTGGCGACGGCCTTTCCAGCGATACGGCTGGCGCCATCGCCTGCGGTTTGCGACTGGTCGAGGAAGGTGCCGACATCCTCGATATCGGCGGCGAGTCTTCGCGTCCCGGTGCCCAGCCGGTTTCTCTACAACAGGAACTCGACCGCATCCTGCCGGTGCTCGCCGGTCTGCGCGACTGCGGTGTGCCGATCTCCGTGGATACGCTGAAGCCCGAGGTAATGCGTGCCGCACTCGACAGCGGTGCTGACATGATCAACGACATTACGGCACTGCAAACGGCGGGCGCGATGGAAGCAGTGGCCGGGACCCCGGCGGCAGTCTGTCTGATGCATATGCAGGGCATGCCGCGCACCATGCAGAAGGCACCGCACTATGTCGATGTTGTTGCCGAGGTTGCGCAATTTCTTGCTGCCCGCGTGGCGGTTGCCGAAGCTGTGGGAATTTCCCGCGAGCGTATTGTCATTGATCCTGGATTTGGTTTCGGCAAGACTCTCGAACATAATCTGGAATTGTTACGGCATCTGGATGAACTGGCCATGCATGGAGTGCCGCTGCTGGTTGGGCTTTCGCGCAAGTCCATGCTCGGTCATCTGACGGGACGCGCCGCCGGCGAGCGCGTGCATGCCAGCGTTGCGGCCGCGCTACTCGCCGTACAGCGCGGTGCGGCGATTGTCCGGGTGCATGACGTGGCAGCGACGCGCGATGCCATCGATATATTGAATGCAGTGGAGGATCATTGAATGGGGCGTAATTATTTCGGCACCGATGGTGTACGCGGGCGAGTTGGTGAAATGCCAATCACGCCGGAATTCGTCATGCGCCTCGGTTATGCCGCTGGCACAGTGTTGGTCGCGGAAGCGGCGCGACGCGGCGACGTCCAGACGGGCGTTCATCCGGCCGTACTGATCGGCAAGGACACGCGGATTTCCGGCTATATGCTGGAAGCGGCGCTGGAAGCCGGTTTCTCTGCGGCCGGTGTCGATGTGATGCTCTGCGGGCCGATGCCAACGCCGGCTGTCGCCTATTTGACCCGTGCTCTGCGCTTGCAGGCCGGGGTGGTTATTTCGGCTTCACACAATCCGTATCATGATAATGGCATCAAGTTTTTTTCCGCGCAGGGCACCAAGCTGCCCGATGCGTTGGAAGCCGAAATTGAGGCACAACTTGAACAACCGATGGGCTGCATGGACTCGGCACGTCTTGGCAAGGCTCGGCGCATCAGCGATGCGGCAGGGCGCTACATCGAATTCTGCAAGAGCACTTTCCCCAACGAACTTGACCTGCGCGGTCTGAAGATCGCCATCGACTGCGCTCATGGTGCCGCCTACCAGGTGGCCCCCAGCGTGTTTCATGAGCTTGGCGCCGAGGTGGTCAGTATCGGCGTGATGCCGAACGGCCTCAACATCAACGATGGTGTCGGCGCCACGGTGCCCGACAGCCTGCATCGCGCCGTGCTTGAATACCACGCCGACATCGGCATTGCCCTCGATGGCGATGCTGACCGTCTGCTCATGGCCGATATCAATGGGAACATCTATGATGGTGACCAGTTGCTCTACGTCATCGCTCGCCAGATGCCGGAAATTACCGGCGTGGTTGGCACGCTGATGAGTAACCTCGGGCTCGAACATGCATTGGGACGGATCAACATTCCATTTACTCGCGCCAGCGTCGGTGATCGCTATGTGCTGGAAAGCATGCTGGAGCGCGGCTGGCCACTCGGCGGCGAGAATTCCGGCCATATCATCTGCCTCGACAAGCACACCACCGGCGACGGTATCGTTGCCGCCCTGCAAGTGCTCGCTGCCCTGCGCCGACAACGCCTGACGCTGGATGTCGCCTGCGCCGATCTCGTCATGTATCCGCAGAAGTTGATCAACGTACGCATGCAAGCCGGATTCGACTGGCGCACCGATCCACAAATTTGTGCTGCGAAGATTGCTGCGGAAGAAGCTCTGGCCGGACGCGGCCGCGTGTTGCTAAGGCCGTCAGGCACTGAGCCCTTGCTGCGGGTGATGGTTGAGGGTGAGGATGGTGCAGAAGTGACGCGCTGGGCCGAAGCTATTGCAGAGGCCGTGCGCGGTGCTGTGGGAGCCTCCAACGGTTGAATTGGCCCACATATGTGGGCCAAGCCTGACTAGCCGATTGTTAATTCCGCAAGCACACTAGCACTGATAACCATTGCCCGTTAGAGTCCGGAATGATGAACGCATAGTCATTATCCGGCCGAACTTTTTTACTCGATATCTTTCCGTTATCGGTGTACATGACACCACTCAACAACTTGATGCGGCTTTTTGCGCAATCAATCTCAAAGTAGAATTTACTGAACGTCTGAATGTCTGGTTCGTTCGCCATTACCTCTTGCGTTGTAAGTCCAACAATGGCGTCCCTCAGTGCAGTCGTCTCGTATTGGCCCTTGATTGCCTGCAGTTCTAAGAACTTTGGAGAATAGCCGAACGCGATCTTGCGGGCGGCCTTCTCAACAACCAATTTCTCGTGGGTTTTTGAGTAGTGGTCAAAACGACGCTGTTGGATCGATTTTACCCAGACCCGCGTTACATCCTTTGTGGGGTGGGTCAAACTCTCGGCATCAAAGAACTGGTGCAAATCTTCCTTAACGTAGCCAGCGTATTGCCAGTCAGAGGCGTAAGTAATGTTGGACAACAGAATTGCAAGAAACGCGAGAACAGCACGAAGAAGTAGCATGATCATCCTCTTGAGTTTGTGTTGGATAGCGTTTGCATTGTGACCTAATGTTTGATTTGGCTATACCTGACGACTT
>DAOLZE010000106.1:0-7764 GCA_035426125.1 Rhodocyclaceae bacterium | reverse complement strand
TGCAGCAGCTACACTCGCACCAAAACACCGTTGCACTTCAGACTTGAATCCGCCGCCTATAAAGATGACGTACCGGAACAGGGAAACCCGAGAGGTTGCGATGTCCAATCGATCTTCAAACCGAAATTGGCACAAGTGGATGCTTCCGCTGTGGGCGGCGATGCTCGCCTGCTTTAGCGCGACAGGCATCGCGGGTGACGATCACGACCGTGCCCGGCAGGCGCTGGAGGCAGGGGAAGTGCTGCCCCTGCAAACTATTCTTGTACGGCTTGAGCGCGAACAACCGGGTCAGGTGCTGGATGTCGAACTGGAGCGTGACCACGACAGCCAGCCGGATCGCTGGGTCTACAAGATCAAGATACTGCGGAGTGGCGGTGCTCTCGTTAAAATCAAGGTTGACGCTCGCGATGGGGCGATCATCAGCAAAAAGAACAAGGGTGAACATGAACAGAAAGAAATCCAACGCAACGGAGAGGGACGCTGATGCGGATTTTGGTCGTTGAAGACGAACCGACATTGCAAACCCAGCTGGCCGAAGGTGTGGGTGCGGCCGGCTATGCTGTGAATACTGCCGACAACGGCAAGGACGCCCATTACATTGGCGATACAGAGCCCTACGATGCGGTGATTCTTGACCTTGGCTTGCCGCAGATGGATGGCCTTTCGGTCCTCCGGAAATGGCGTGCTGACGGCCGCTTGATGCCGGTGCTGATCCTTACGGCACGCGACGGCTGGCACGAAAAGGTGGCGGGTATCGACGCCGGGGCCGACGACTATCTTGCCAAACCATTTCACATGGAAGAACTGTTGGCCCGGTTGCGCGCGCTGATCCGCCGGGCGGGTGGTCATGCCAGTGCCGAACTGGTGTGCGGGCCACTGTCGCTCGATACCCGTCACAGTCGTGCGGTGGTGTCCGGTCAGGCGCTGACACTGACCAGTCACGAATACCGCGTACTCGCCTACCTGATGCACCATCGCGACGAAGTGGTCTCGCGCAGCGATCTCGTCGAGCATATCTATGCTCAGGACTTCGATCGTGACTCGAACACAGTCGAAGTTTTTATCGCCCGGCTGCGCAAGAAACTGCCGCCGGGCTTGATCGAAACCGTGCGTGGCCTGGGTTATCGCCTCACGTCGCCGCAATGACAATGAGTGCGCCTTTCTTGCGGCGATCGCTGCGCATTCGTCTGCTCGCCGGTACCCTGTTCTGGATCGCCGCCACGATACTCGTTGCCGGATGGGGCTTGGGCAGTCTGTTCCGCCAGCATGTGGCGACACAGTTTCATGCAGAGTTGCGCACGCATCTCGACCAGTTGACCGCTCAACTCACCCTCGATGAGCAGGGGCAGCCGAGGCTCTCCCTGCCGCTCAGTGACCCGCGTATGAGTCGCCCTTATTCGGGGTATTACTGGCAGGTTGATCTTGTTGGTCATCCCACCGTTGGCCAGTTGCGCTCGCGCTCGCTCTGGGACTATGTACTGCTTGTGCCGCCGGATACGCCGGCCGATGGCGAGATTCATCAGCATCGAATTGTCGGGCCGCAGGGCCAGATGCTCGGCATGGTTGAACGCAGTATGCGCATCGACGATACGCCGGACGGCAAGCCGCGAACTTTCCGGCTCATCGCGGCAGCCGACGAAAGCCTGATGTCTGAACCCGCCAGCCGCTTCAGTGGTGCCTTATGGCTGGCGCTCGGCTTGCTGGGTGCTGGCATGGCCGCAGCGGCACTGATGCAAGTCTTTGTTGGGCTGGCACCACTGCGCACGCTGCGAGATTCACTCGGCAAGGTGCGCAGTGGTGAAGCACAGCGGCTCGAAGGCGAGTTTCCGGTCGAGGTCATGCCGCTGATCGAAGAGTTCAATACCGTGTTGGCACAGAACACGGAAGTCGTCGAGCGTGCGCGCACACAAGCGGGAAACCTTGCCCATGCACTCAAGACACCGTTGAGCGTGCTGGCCAATGCGGCGCGCAGCCACACTGAGCAATGTCCGGAACTGGCCCATCTGGTGACCGATCAGATTGATATCGCACGCCGTCAGGTCGACTACCATCTCGCCCGTGCTCAGGCGGCTGCGGCCACACGCATGCCCGGAGCAAAGACGCTGTTGCTGCCGACAATTGAGGGCTTGGTACGCGCCATGCGCCGTATTTATGCCGAGCGGCAGATCGAGCTCACCATTCGGGATTTCCCGGCATCGCTGAGCTTTCGCGGTGAAGCGCAGGATCTGCAGGAAATGCTCGGCAATCTGCTCGACAACGCCTGCAAGTGGGCCGCGCGAAACGTCGAATTGAATGTATTGAGCAATGGGGTCACGGTCACTGTAATGATCGATGACGATGGCGCGGGGCTTGCCGCCGATCAGCGGCAAGCCGTGATCCGCCGTGGCGTGCGTGCTGACGAACAGGTTCCCGGATCGGGCCTCGGCTTGGCCATCGTTGATGATCTTGCGCGACTCCATGGCGGACAGTTGGAACTGACCGATTCACCTCTGGGTGGCTTGCGCTCAGTGCTCACGCTGCCAGCGATCCAGTACTAATCGCTAGGCCTGCAGATAGCCGACGCGAAATCCGCCCCAGTGCTTGCCTTTGACATAGATCGGTACCGACAGATCGTGGATGATTTCACCGGTATCGCGCTTGTAGGTTTGCACCAACACCTTCTCGGTGTGTGATCCGCAGCGCGCGCCGGTCTTGTCGTTGAACAGACGTTTGGTGTAGTTGGCTTTCAGGTCGCGATCGTAATCGCCGGTCAGTGGCTGGCAGAATTTTTCGTTGTGCGTTGGGACATAGCCGCGCAAGTCGATACAGATGGCAAATACTATTTCTGGATAAATTTTTAGAAAAGGTTCCTGCAACGGCGGCAATATCTGATCGGTGAAGCGGTCGAAAGGGCTCGAATACTTTTGCGGTCTGGTATTCTGAATCGGCTGATATTGGTCGGAGAACAGGTCGGACATGGTAATGGTTCCGTGTTCCACCGCATTGGTAAAGGCTTCTGCGATGGCGTCGGCAGTCTCTCTGGCTATATTGAATATCCGGGTATGCTGGCAATCGATATTCTGGCCAATCATCATGCTGTAAGTCTCTTCACCGGGCTGCTCGGCAATTTTTGTGGCCTCGACCAGCTCGCTCTGGAAACGGCCCATGCGCGTGTATCCCTGATGCGCCAGACCGACAATCGCTTCGGCCTTTTCGGTTGTCTGCCGGACATCTTCGACGATTGACTTAACCTGATCTTCGGTGATGGCGGCATCGTCGAGAATCGTCGCCAGTTGCGCGCCGACATCGCCAGCCGTCGTCGCGACACTCGCCGATTCTGAACTGAGTTCGGCGATGGCCGTCACCGAGCTCATGACCTGTTGACGGATGCTGATGACGACCTTGCTGATTTCCGCCGACGAGGCAATGGCCGATTCGGCGAGCTTGCGCACTTCGTCGGCAACCACCGCGAAGCCGCGGCCCTGTTCGCCGGCACGCGCCGCTTCGATTGCTGCGTTTAGCGCGAGCAGGTTGGTCTGCTTGGCAATGGTCTGGATTGCCGTCGAAGCTTTCTGGATGCGGGCGATTTCTTCGGCGAGGCGATTGACGGTAGTTTCGGCATGCCGCGCCTTGGCTGCCATGTTGTTCATGTTGACGACGACCTTGCCGAGTTCCTTCGTGCCGATTTCAGATTTTTCGCGTGTGCGCAACGCTGCCTCGGAAGCCTGGCCGGCATGATCGGCTGCGGTACGCGACAGATTCTGGATGGCCAGCGATTCATCGGCAATGGTATTTGCCTGCGTGGCGGTTTTTTCGGACGCATGGGTAAGCTTGGTCAGGTTGTAGCTGACATGCGCAAGCGCGATACCCATTTTTTGCAGGGTTCCCAGCAGGCCCCGGTCTATGGAGGCGGCTTGTTTTGAAATTTCTTCCTGTTCGGTCTGTACTGGTTTTCCGCGGCGAAATATTGAAATCATTATGGTTTCCCTAGTGCTGTCGCTGTTGTCGGCTGATTATACAAACTATGGTGCTTGTTTCATGAAATCTGAACTTCATTTATTTTCCTGCATTTTCCTCGCTCACTTACCGGTCGGGTGGTCGATCCGGTCCCATGCGGTATGCACGACCGGCGCGTTCATAGACGGTTTGTCCAAGCGAATGAAACAGGTCTGTGGCGTGGAGGAAACTCTCGGAATGTCCTGCGAACAGCAGGCCGTCCTCACGCAGCAGTGCTGCAAATTTTTTCAGGATCTGATACTGGGTTGCCTTGTCGAAGTAGATCATCACATTGCGGCAGAATATCGCATCGAATGAGCCGGAGATACTTGGCCAGTGTTCGCCGAGCAGATTGACGCGCGTGAATTTGATGAGCTTTTGCAACTCTGGCCGCACGCGTACGAAACCGGGCTGGGTGTCGGCATCCTCGATAAAGAACCTGTGCTGTTGCTCCGGTGTTAGTTTGGCGATACGGCCCTTGGGATAGATGCCGTTGCGCGCCATGGTCAGGACATTGGTATCGATGTCGCTGGCAATGATCGATACCGGCGGCGAGAGGGTGTCAAAAGTTTCGCAGGCGGTAATTGCCAGTGAGTAGGATTCTTCGCCGGTCGAGGCAGCCGAACACCAGATGCGGGTAAGACCGCCCTGTGCGGCGACTTTCTGCAAATGTCTGCCGAGGATTTCGAAATGGTGCGTCTCGCGAAAAAAGGAAGTGAGATTGGTCGTCAGTGAATTGACGAAGATTTCCATTTCAGCCTGGTCGCCGTGTTCGATAAGCGTCAGGTATTCACTGAAGCTCAAGCAGTTTCTGGCGCGCACGCGCCGCACCAGACGGCTGTAAGCCATGTTTTTCTTGATTGGCGCGAGAGAGATGCCGGCGTACCGATAGATCAGCTTGCGTACGCGTTCGAAATCATCAATCCTGAATTCGAACTCGCGCTCCGGCAGGAACTGGCTGTTGCGAATGTCAGCCATTCAGATTGTGCGCTCCATGACGATGCCGGCCATCGGAATTTCTCCCGGTCGTCTTTCCGGCCTGGATAACCAGGCTTCATTTTGCATCATGGGGTATCTGATCGGCGTCATTATTTATTTGCAGTTTTTTTGCGACTCCAAGAGGATCTCCTGTGGCAATTCTACGCTCTCGCGTCAAATCGGGTTGAACCTTGAAGCCAGCCGAACGGGACGAATCCAATTCGCGCCGCTGTTTAAAGGTATGCTTGTCAACATGAAGTGCAATAGTGCCGAAAATTTATATTCGGTAAATGTTTTCACGCAAAATTTGATGGTGGGTCTGTCGTGAATATCCTGAAAACCGATCATCTGGCCGGAGATTTCTGGGGCGGTCTGGCGGCAATGCTGGTGGCATTACCTTCGGCGATTGCCTTCGGCGTCACCATTTATGCACCGCTTGGTGGTGCCTACGCTGCGTATGGCGCGCTGGCCGGTATTCTCGGCGCTATCGCGCTGGGCATTACTGCTGCGGCGCTGGGCGGCACAAAGCGCCTGATCACTGCCCCCTGCGCACCTGCGGCGGCAGTCATGTCGGCACTGGCAATCGAGCTGCTGCACAATGGAAGTACACTCGAATCGACGCTGCTGATGCTGACTCTGATCGGCCTGACTTGCGGAATATTTCAGGTGCTGATGGGCTTCGTCGGGCTGGGAAAACTCATCAAGTACATGCCCTATCCGGTGGTTAGCGGCTATCTTTCCGGGGTCGGTTTGACCATCATCGCCAGCCAGGTGCCGAAGCTGCTCGGCGTGTCCGGAGATCTGGGTTTTTGGCAAGCGCTGGCCGCACCATCACTCTGGCAATGGCAGGCGATGGTGGTTGGTGTGGCGACCGTCGCGGTCATGCTTGGTGCGCCAAAAATTACCAGGACGATTCCGGCGGTGATTCTCAGTCTGCTTGGTGGGCTGCTGGCTTACTTCATCGTGGCCTGCTTCGACAGATCCCTGCTGACATTGACCGACAATCCGTTTGTGATTGGTCCTCTGGGTGGTGCGGGCGATGGCTTCCTCGATGCGCTGATGCAGCGCTGGAAAGCCATCGGCGGACTGAGCGTAACGGAATTCACAGCGGTTATCGTGCCAGCGCTGACGCTAACAGTGCTGCTTTCCATTGATACGCTGAAGACCTGCGTGGTACTCGATACCGTCACGCACAGCCGGCATGACTCCAATCGGGAACTGATCGGGCAGGGTTTCGGTAATCTGGCCTCGGCGATGATCGGTGGTATTCCCGGCTCAGGTGTCATGGGCGCCACACTGGTGAATATTTCCAGCGGCGCCGAGTCCCGTCTGTCTGGCTTGATCGAAGGCGTGCTGTCGCTGGTGGCATTTCTGGTACTGGGTACCTTAATCGCCTGGATGCCAGTTGCAACGCTGGCGGCCATCCTGACCGTTATCGGTGTGCGGATGGTCGATCATCACAGTCTGCAATTCCTCAAGTCGCGCTCGACAATTCTCGACTTCGCGGTGATCGCTGTCGTGGTGGTGATCTCTCTGACGGTCAGCCTGATTGCAGCTTCCGTTGTTGGCATTGCGCTGGCTGCGTTCCTCTTCATTCGTGAGCAAGTCGGCGGAGAAGTCGTGCGTCGCAAGGCGTTCGGTAACCAGACGTTCTCGAAGAAAATGCGTCTGCCCTCGGAGATGAGGATTCTCGAACAGCACGGCGATCGTGCCGTGATTTATGAACTTCAGGGCAGCCTCTTTTTTGGCACCACAGATAAGCTCTATACGGCGCTTGAGCCTGAGCTTAAAACAAAAACCTATGTCATTCTCGACATGCGCCGTGTCCAATCTGTGGACATGACGGCTGCACACATGCTGGAGCAGATCGAGGACATGCTGGAGGAACACAAGGGCCTTCTGATCTTCAGTGACATCCCCCGAAATCTTCCTAGCGGCAAGGACATGCAACAATACTTCGATCAAATTGGGCTGGTCAGAACCAAAAGCTCGGCGAGGATATTTGATGAACTCGACGATGCACTCGAATGGGTCGAAGACCGACTTCTCGAAGAGGCCGCGCTTGAACATGAAGATGAAAAGCCACTCGAACTGAACGAGATCGACCTCTTCAAGGCACGCAAGATGGAATCGCTGGCGGTTCTCGAAGCCTTTATGGACAAGCGCTCGTTCAAGGCAGGTGAAAAAATATTTAGGCTCGATGACTCCGGTGACGAGTTGTACCTGGTTCGCAGCGGTGCGGTGCGCATCGTGTTGCCGCTCAGCGATCACCGGGGGCACAACCTTGGAACCTTCACGCGTGGCAACTTTTTCGGCGAAATGGCATTCCTCGATCAGGATGTGCGTTCGGCGGATGCCATCGCCGTTAGCGATACCGAGCTTTTTGCAATTTCACGAAAAAATTTCGACAAGTTTGCCGAAGAGCACAAAAAGGTTGCGATCAACCTGCTTGATGGTCTGGCGCGAACCCTGGCGATCCGCCTGCGTTACACCAACACAGAACTACGGATGCTACAGACTTAGTGCATTCTTGGCGCATCAGAAATGCGCCGATCTCCTTCGGAACACTATGACGGCCGGACAGATTGCGTGCTACAAAACCGGACAGATCATTAACTCGCGACAGAAATCAACCCACATCTTGATCAGCAAAGCCAAGCACCGAAAGCCAACTTGATAATAGCGTTACCCGAAGCATTACCCGGAAACACAAAATGAAACGGGCTTACAGCGGTTAGTCTGTAAGCCCTTGTGTTTGCTGGTGCGCCCGGAGCGATTCGAACGCCCGACCCCTTGGTTCGTAGCCAAGTA
>DAOLZE010000105.1:0-7821 GCA_035426125.1 Rhodocyclaceae bacterium | reverse complement strand
TAACGACGCGATCAGTATTGCGCAACACATCCCCGATACCTCGCTGATGACGCTTGCGGTGGCCGCTGCTACCTTGTTGGTGCTGATCGGCATGGAGCGCTTGTGGCCGCATTCACCAGCCCCCTTGGTGGCTGTTGGGGGCGGCATCGCGGCTTCGTGGTTCTTCGGTTTTGGCGGTGATAGTGTCAGTGTGGTTGGTCTCATTCCCAAGGGATTGCCGTCGCTGACGATGCCTGATCTCGATCTGGTAGCGCAACTATTACCCGGGGCGGTGGGTATTGCCCTGATGAGTTTTACCGAATCCATTGCTGCCGGCCGTGCCTTTGCAGGACCAACCGAACCGCCAATCAACGCCAATCGTGAGTTGTTGGCCAGCGGTGCCGCTAATCTCGGTGGCGCACTGTTCGGCGCCATGCCAGCCGGCGGTGGAACCTCGCAGACTGCAGTGGTCCGCGCAGCCGGCGGTCTTACACAAAAATCAGCACTGGTGACGGCAGGTACGGCGGCAGCTACCATGCTGTTTCTTGCACCCCTACTCGGCTTGTTACCCAATGCCACGCTGGCCGCAGTCGTCATCGTCTATTCTGTCGGTCTGATCCAGCCGGCTGAGTTTCGCGCTATCCGTCAGGTCCGGACAATGGAGTTTCGTTGGGCCGCAGCCGCCTGCCTGGGCGTTCTGATTTTTGGCACCTTGCAGGGCATTGTCGTTGCCATCATTGTTTCGCTGATTGGCTTGTCCAGCCAGACCGCGCATCCCAGAGTGCATGTCATCGGGCGTAAACGCGGCGCGGATGTCTTGCGCCCCTTGTCGCCGGAACATCCGGATGACGAAACTTTTGAGGGCATGCTGATTCTTCGCCCGGAAGGCCGTCTGTTTTTCGTCAATGCCCAGTCTGTCGCTGAACAAATCAAGACGCTCCTGGCGAAATATCAACCCAAGGTGCTGGTGCTAGACATGAGCCGGGTGCCAGATATCGAATATTCGGCGCTACAAATGTTGATCGACGGTGAATCTCGCCATAGCGAGAATGGGATCACGCTTTGGTTGGCCGGATTAAATCCGGGTGTGCTGGAGGTTGTCCGCCACACCGCACTGGCTGAACGATTGGGGCGTGAGCGGATGCTATTCAATACCCGCGCCGCCATTGAACGTTTTCAGGCAATGAAATCATCAGGAGCTGCCACATCATGATCAACGCCAGTCAGTACGCTGAAACGGAAACGTTAAGGAACGGCCTTGAAGTGTGTTTTCGGGCATCACGCCCGGATGATATCGAGCGGATTGTCGATGCCTTCAAGGAGCTCGATCCGGACTCGATTTATCTGCGTTTTTTCGGCCCAAAGAAAGAAATTTCACCGGCGGAAATCAAGCGCTTTCAGGAAACTGACTTCATCAACCGAGTCATTCTCCTGTGCACCACAATGCACGACGATAAGGAAATCGTCATTGCTTCTGGCACCTATGTGCTCGATGGAGAAGGTGCTGCCGAGGTGGCGTTCATTGTTGAGGAAGACTTTCATCGGCTGGGCATTGCCGGGCGACTGATGAAGCATCTCGGCAGGATTGCTGTGGCTGCCGGGGTCAAGGCCTTTATCGCCGAGGTACTGCCGCGCAACAATGCGATGCTCAATGTTTTTGAGCGTTGTGGCTGGCCGATGACGACAAAAACATCAGAAGGAACGGTGCATGTCTGGCTGGATTTGACGGCTTGCAAAGACTAAGCCGATTGCGTACAAACTCAAGTTTTACCGTGCAGTCTCTTACCTTGGAAAACTAAATGTATAAATCTCGCCTTTTGCCGCTGCTTCTGGTTAGTGCAGCCCTGTTTACCGCAGGCTGCCAGACCTCTCAAGGCACCCCGAAATCTCCTGAAAAGGAAAAACTGAGTAGCGCTGAGGTTCTTAAACGTCGTCAGCAAATCATGGATATGTCGAAAGTCGCGCTCGACAAACTCTATGCCGAGAATCCCGGTGCCAAGGCAGAAATTGAGTCGGCACCCGGTTTCGCCGTCTTCAACATCAGTACCGTCAATGCCGTCGTGTTGGTTGAAGCCCACGGCAAGGGCGTGCTTTTCGACAAGAAAGCCGCCAAGCACACGTTCATGCTGACTGCCCGAGCCGGGGTCGGCCCTGGCATTGGTTATCAAAATCTCTATCAGATATTCATCTTCAAGAGTGAGGCGGCGCTGGCCCAGTTCAAGGTGGGCGATACTGCCGGTGGCGATGTGGCCGCTTCGGCCACGATGGGCACGGCGAACAAGCAATACTCGTTCAATCCTTACATTACCGTGTATCAGGTCAGCGAAAAGGGTTACGCCGTCCAGGCCAACTGGGGCGGCGTTGCTTATCTCGTCGATCCAAATCTGAACTGATCATCACACGGCCATCGTCCGTACAACTTTGACTTGGCACTCAATGGGATAAAACCGAGGTCCTCTGCGGACCTCGTCAACCGCTCATGTCAAGCGATCAGGATGTTACCTTGCCGGCATTCTCACGACGAGATTGAGCAACCAGCGCTGCCACCGCGCATGAAGCCAGCCGCGTCATCACCGAATCGGCACGGCTGGTCAGAATAATCGGCACCCGGGCGCCGAGTACGATACCCGCTGCATCTGCGTTGGCCATGAAGCTTAGACTCTTGGCCAGCATGTTGCCGGCCTCCAGGTCCGGTGCTACCAAAATATCAGCCATCCCCGCCACCGGCGAATCGATTTTTTTGATTTTGGCCGCATTGAGGTCGATGGCGTTATCCAATGCCAGCGGCCCATCAAGCAGGCCACCCGTAATCTGCTTTCGGTCGGCCATCTTGCATAGTGCGGCAGCCTCTACGGTCGACGGCACATCGGGATTAACCGTTTCCATCGCGGACAGGATCGCCACTTTTGGCTGTGGCATGCCCAAGGCGTGGGCCAGATCAATGGCGTTCTGAACAATGTGCATTTTGTCTTTGAGGGTTGGGAAAATATTGATTGCCGCATCGGTCACAATGATCGCCCGGTCAAGGCTGGGCACATCCATGATAAAGGCATGGCTGATGCGTCGTGCAGTCCGTAAGCCAGTGCCGCTGCGCACCACTGCAGCCATCAATTCATCTGTATGCAGGCTGCCCTTCATCAGCATCTCCGCCCTGCCTTCGCGTGCCAGCTGCACCGCCATTTCTGCTGCGGCGACGCTGTGCGGTGCATCGACTAGTTCGTATTTCGAGATATCAAGCTGGCACTGGGCCGCAACGGCTTCAATCTTGGCGCGCGGGCCGACCAGAATCGGCTGCAGAATACCCATTTCTGCCGCCTCAACCGCCCCTCTGAGTGAGCTTTCGTCGCATGGATGGGCGACAGCGGTCGCGGTGGGCAAAATCGCTTTACAGCGAGCGATCAGGCGTTCGTATTTCTCGTGCTTGCGTTCCATTAGTGCTCCTTAATCTCAAAATCGCTCAACGGGCTTTGCCGGAACTGCTTTTTTGTGGATTTTCAGGGTTGACCGCAGCAAACAGTTTTTCAACCTCAGCCAAGCGTTTCGCACGCTCTCCACTGACTTCGCCAGTTGCTTTAACCGTGCGACGGATCGCCTCCAGAGCTTTACTACGCTGAGCCTGATCGGCTGGCAACATTGCGGGGATGGCTGCCATGGCTGCATCGCGATCGAGTTTTAGCCCAAAGAACTGCTCACGCAGAATTTGCTTGAACGCCTCCAGCGGCAAAGCATCGTTTTCAGCGCGAATATTGCGTAGCTCGTTAAAAGCACGTTCGTCGACGCCCTCCCCGCCCATACCGATGTAAATCAGGCTGCGGATTGCCGCCTCGCGCAGGCCACCTTCAGCAATGCGCACTTTAAGTTCGGCGATTCGACTCTCAATAAACGCGAGCCGTTCAGGGTCCATGTCAGGCCGTTTACGTGGCGATTCGCCTGCAGCGGGGAGTCCAACCAGCGCTTGCAGCAGCGGGGAGCTGTAGGTCGCCAGAAAGATTTGCTCCATGCTTTTGTCGCGCAGATCACGGTAGCTATCGAGGGCAGCAACAATTCCTTCGGACATTTTTGCTTGCCACTGAAGCAACGGATTGTCAGGTGATACCGGCTGGCGCTGCTGGCGGATTTGGTCAGCCATCTGGGCGACTTGCCGCATCATCGGATTTTTGTCAGAAAATGGATCCATATTCAGAGGGGGAGGACTGAACTGTTTAATCCACGCGTTTGCCGGGCTGTCCAAGGCCGCTCGGACAAGGGGCTGAAAGAAGCTCTGGTAGAGGCCGAGATTGATCTCAGACACCCGCTTTACCGTGGCGAAGAGACGATCATTCTCAACGCTGGGCTTAACAATTTCCCGGATATCGTCCATGGTACGCGGCTCGAAGCGCACGACCCAGTCACCGGTGACAAGTGCAGAATTCGCAACATCATCGGTTTTAGTTGTCATCACTGCCTCATAGAGGCCAGGCGGCAAGACATCGATCAAATCGATATTGGACGTAAATTCCTGATGTTCCTTCTTGGCGACGCCGCCCGAGACGAAAATACCGAGGTGGCCGACACTCTCGTGAATGGCGTAGATGATGGTTTGGCCACAGGCGCGGATGTCATCATCCTTGGCGTAAAGATCGTTGATCCAGCCCAGCGCTTGTTGCGGTGGCGTAATGTTGTCGCCCTTTGAACAAAAGCAGATGATCGGCGAACGAATGTTGCGCAGGTCAATACGCTCACCTTCACGGGTGACGATTTCGGCGCTTGCCAACTTATTGCCGACGAAGAGTTGATCGACGATCCACTGGATTTCTTCAGCGTTGAGATTGACATGGCCGCCCCACCATTTTTCAAACTCAAGGAAGCGTTCGCCCCCTTTGTCAACGTTTGACCAAATATCGTAGCTCTTGCTCCAAAGGGTGTTGGCTGGATTGAGATTCTCGAAGTTTTTGACTAGATGAGCGCCGTCAAATTTTCCTTTGCCGAGGTCGCTGGTGAGTGCGGTGATCCAGCTGCCACCGGCCAGTCCACCGGTGTAGCGCATCGGATTTTCGCCAACGACACCGGCCCAGTATGATAGTGGTGAGCCAGCAACGATGATCGGACCGAACAATTCCGGACGTAGCGCGGCCAGCATCATGACCGCCCAGCCGGCCTGGCAATTACCGATGACGCATGGCTTGCCTTCGGCCTCGGGGTGCAGCGCGATAACCTTCTCCAGGAACACGGCTTCAGCCTGCATGATGTCTTCGATCGTCTGGCCCGGCATGGGCTCCGGGGTGAAGCCCACGAAGTAGCAAGGATGCCCGGCGCGCATCGCCATACCAATTTCGCTGTCAGCTTTGAAACCGCCGATACCCGGCCCATGCCCGGCGCGCGGATCAACGACCACGAAGGGACGCTTTTGCAGGTCCAGGGTGACGTCTTTCGGTGCTTTGATGCGGACTAGCAGGTAATTGGCTGGCCGTTTAAAGGTGCGAGCATCGAGAATCAGTTCTGCGTCGAAGTTCAGTACGTGGGGGACTTCCTGAGCCTTGTGTTTATCATCTTGCTCATTGCTTCGACGCATCAGGTCGCAGTAAAGAATGCTCCGCTGAAGGGCGTCGGTCATGTACTCGCCGACGGTCCCCAAAGTTTGCATGGGGGCATTTATGCCAGCGATCATCTCGCTTGTGGCATCTGACTTCTTGGACATCTTTTTAATCCCTGGTAACAGTTTTTATTGTCTGGGTTGCAATTTCGATCAAATCAGCAGGCGCAGCGACTTTCACTTAACTGAGTAGCCCCGTCCTTCAAGACACACAGCTCGGGCCTTTGCGAATGCGCTCTGTTGTTGTTGGCTGGTGGCCTGCTGCTGTTGTTGGGCTGATGCATTCTGCCTTCGACTTTGGCCACGTGCGGCTACTGCGCCAGCCGCCGCGCCGGCACCGGCATCACCACCGACAACCTCGCCCACCACGGCACCGCGCATGGCACCTCGGGCACCCGCACCGGGCGCTGTGCCGGTGGCCGTGGTTGCTGGCTGAGCAGCTTGTGGCGCGGGTTTTGCCGGGTCGACACCCGTCTGCTGCACCGCCCAGGTGTAGCAGGCCGACTCGTCACTTTTCTGCTGTGACGGTGATTGCCCCTTTGCCGGATAGACGTATTGCTGAGCAGCAGCCAAGGAACTCAGACACAAACCGAGCACCAGGGTCGATAAGATTTTCTGTTTCATTTTTATCTCCAATCAAGAAAAAGACTTCACATTGCGCCGAGCGAAAATGCTAGCCGCGATAAATGCCGCTATCGTCTGCAAGGGTACCCCGAGCGCGACCATAACAATTGCCCGCTCGTCAGTGCCGGCGACCGCGAACAGCGGTGCAAAAGCAGCCCCGAGATTGCGCGTGCAAACGCCCAGACTTAACACGCTCTTCCGGTCATCCTGCAAGCCATAGGAAAGCGCGTACGAACCACCAGTAATAATGGCGTAAAAAAGGATCTGCGCAAGGGTGGCATAGCTCCCGACCGATCCGATAAAGCTCTCACCATAGATGACGACACACAGCCCGAGCATGATGACCGTAGCCAACCCGGTTATTTTTTTAATAACGGGTTGCAGGCGAGTGGCAATCGCATTGGAGGCCCTCAGGATAAGCATCCCGATCACCAGAGGTAACAGCACCACCGCTAACAAGGGTTTGGCGATCATCCATGCGCTGACGCTCAGTCCATCGGCCAGTAGCGGAACCGCGAATGGCATGTAAGCGACCATACCGACGGAGGCCAGCAACATGAAACTGGCGGTGTAACCCATATCGCCGTGCGCCCGGTCCACCATCATCGGGAGGAATGGCGCGCAGGGCGTCATGCCGATCAGGATGAGGCCCAAGGCGTAGGGCGCTTCCAGCGGGATCACCCGGGTCAGTCCGTAGGCAATGGCAGGGCCCAGCACGAAGCACCACAGCAAGCTCAGAAATACAAAGCGCCCGTTTCGCAAGCCAACCAGCGCTGTCCCCAGCTTCAGCCTTAATCCCATATCCAGCAGGTTGCCTGCCATAAAGATGACCAACGAAATCATCAACGAGATGTTGAGCAAATCAGTCATTCAGGCGCTCGTACGCTTGAGAAAAGCCCCGTTCAGCCTGGGTTTTCATCCGGCATTTCCTTGAACGGCATGGGGTGGCGTTATTTCAGGACGATCACCCCGCTGCCGAGCAGATAACGGACTGATCTCACGATCCAGATGGGCGGCCATGTGGGCGGGTAGCCGCTGGCGAATGTAGTTGCGATGGGCTGGCGTCTGGGCCGGAATGCCGGGCTCCTTGTAAATAACAAGAGGCTGTTCACAAACCACCGTGCCGGTAATAATCGTGCGTCGTAAATCATCCATATCCTCAATGCGGATCGCCCCCGTCGGACAAACCTGAGTACATGCTCCGCAGCCAATACATAAGTCTGCCGCACGGGTGAAGTCAAAGTAAGCGAGGCGACCGGCCTTGGTCTCCCCCATACGCAGCGCCTCAATCCCCATCTCGCTGCACGCCACCATACACAGGCCGCAGCCGATACAGGTATCGCAACGCAGGCAGCGGCGAACTTCACCTTGAGCCATCTCGTCGGTCAAGCCCTCTTCGATGCGCACATAGTTACCATTGCCAAGAACTTCCTCGACACTCTTTTCAGGCATTGAGGCACGCCGTCGATAAGTGCGATCGTGCGCATCGACCACCAGCGGCGTCACATCGGCACGTTTAATCGCTTTGCCGATCTCGGCGTTCATGGTGGTGCCGCGTAGCCAGGTATCGATCGAAGCGGCAGCAATTTTGCCCGCACGGATCGCCTCGACTGCAGTACGTGGGCCTTGCTGCCCATCGCCCCCGG
>DAOLZE010000104.1:0-7885 GCA_035426125.1 Rhodocyclaceae bacterium | reverse complement strand
TGAGATTGATGTGTTGGTTGACCTGCAGGGATGGACAACGGACTGCAAGCCCGAAGTGTTGGCCCTGCGTTGTGCCCGCATCCAGGTGAACTGGCTGGGTTTTGCCGGCACCATGGGCCATCCCGGACTGGCTGACTACATCATCGGGGACCCGGTGGTAACCCCGCTGGAACATTCCGGTTTTTATTCCGAGACGATTGCGCAGCTGCCTCACTGTTATCTTCCTGCCGATACGAGGCGTCAGTCAGGGCAGGTTCCGTCGCGCGCAGCGCAGGGCTTGCCGCAGGATGCGTTTGTCTTTTGTTCCCTCAACAACAACTACAAATTCAATCCCGCGGGTTTCGATATCTGGTGCCGGCTGTTGCACGAAGTTCCGCATAGCGTGTTGTGGTTGACCCGTCCGAACGATATGGCGGTAGCGAACCTTCGGCAAGAGTTCGCGCGCCACGGCCTCGCCCCTGAGCGCCTGATCTTCGCGGCTCGGGTGGAGAACCCCGCCGACCATCTGGCGCGTATCCAGCTCGCCGATCTTGCTCTCGACACTTTTCCCTACAACTCGCATTCCAGTGGAGTGGATGTCTTGTGGGCCGGGGTGCCGATGGTCGCCATTCTGGGCGATACCTTCTCCTCCAGGGTGGGCGCGAGCCTTCTCAAGGCAGCGGGGCTGGAAGATCTGGTGGCAACGAGCACGGCTGAATACTTCTCCACAGCATTGGCTTGCGCGCGCGACCCGCAGGTCCTCTCTTCGTTGCGCGGGCGCCTTGCGGCGGGCCGCAAGCTTTCAAACCTTTTCGATATCGGCGCATTCACTCGTTCCCTGGAGGATCTTTTTTATCGCATGCATGACCAAACTGCGCGCGGAGCGAAGAGTCCATTGCCGGCGGTGACAGATTGAGGGCGTTCTCGCGGGGCATTGTTTCGTGAGAATTTCGATCGAGGCCGGTGCCACCAGATTTTCCGTGATTAGCCTTGGCTTCGGCCTGTGGCTTGCTTGCCATCCGTACTTCGGCATATGGCATGACGCCAGGATTTATACGCTCATGGCGCTGCATTGGCTCGATCCGGCTCCCTTCGGGCGCGATCCCTGGCTAATGTTTGGCTCCCAGAGCGACTACTCCATTTTCGCCCCTATTTACGGAAGCATGATCCGTCTCCTCGGGATTGAAGCCGGTGCGATCTGGATCACGGCAATCGGTGGCCTTTCCTTCGTGGTCGCCGCATATGTCTTTTCCCAGACTTTGCCTCTGGGTCGTTTCAGAACACTGGTGTTTCTGGCGCTGGCGGCCATGCACATACCTTATTGTCCGAACAATCCCGGGATCCTGGTACTGCAGGAGTCGTTTGTCACCGCACGACCATTGGCCGTTGCCTTTTCATTGCTGGGCATTGCGGCGTGCTTGGCTTCCCTTCGCCATCTGGCCTGGGCTGCATTCGGAGTGGCAATCATGATCCATCCGCTTATGGGTATCTGGGCGATAGTGGTGTCGCTTTTCGTCTTCCTGGAGGATTACAAGGTACTAGCAGCCTTGGCGACCGCCGGCCTGGCTGTCATGGTCGGCGCCTTGGCAGGATGGACCCCGCTGCAGGCCATGTCGCTTGATTGGGCGATGTTGGTTCAGCAAACGTCGGTGGTGATATTCATGCCTTTTGGCGATAGCTATAGTCCTTCCCAATTCATCGTCGGATTGTCGCTGCTGCTCTTTGGCGCAGCGAATGGAGAGATCAAGCTGCGCCGCTGGTATCTCATGGCGGCGTTGGTCGGCTCATTGGGTTGGTTTGTCTCGGTCGCGGCCAGCATGATCTATCCCGCCACTCTCATCATGCAGCTCCAGTTGTGGCGCGCCATGTGGCTGGCGATGCTGCTTGCTGTTGTGGCGACCTGTGATTTGATACTGCGATCGAGGCAGGAGTCTGAAATCTACCGCCTCGCATTGCTTGCGGGAGCCATCGCGTGGCTAAACCAGGACACATGGGGGGGGTACGGCCTGCTCGCAGGCTATCTCGTGACAAATCGCCGGACTGACCGACTGGCGGCTTGGCTATGCTTGCACGCCGTCATGGTGCGACGGGTATTGCTGTTCCTGCTCGGCGTTTCGCTGTTCGCGTTCCTCGCGCATCTCTCTCTGGACATGCAGATCGCCGCAATCGGCCTTTGGGAGCAATCTCTGCCAGCTTCTCATTTCCTCGCCAAGGGTTTCCTGCTTACGGCCGGAAATGGACTGTTGCCGCTTGTCGCATGGATTGTCCTGGAAAGCTTGCCATTGCTGGCGAGAGTCGGGGTGGCGATGCTCGTCCTGTTTTTTGCTGGAATGGGCTGGGATCATCGGCCTGATCTGATGCGCCTTTTCGAGTCGCGCTATTCCCTTGATCGTTCGCGGGGCATGTTCAGCCAGCAAATCAGGGCTGGCGAAACGGTCTACTGGCCCCATGCACCGGAGCGGGTCTGGTATGAGCTTGGAACCGCAAGTTATACCAGCAGCACGCAGGCAATCGGCATCATATTTTCCGAACGACATGCCATGGAGCTGGAGCGGCGACTGGCCCGCGTGGCAAAGTCCGGATTGGACGAGGAATTAATCGATGGAACCCTGTCGCATCAAACGCTGCTGCACTATTCACTGGCCAGGCAGGGCAACTTCCTTTGGCAGAAGAACTTGCATCGCTACGAAGGTCGCAGCCTCAGTCGTCGCGGTATCGGATATCTGTGCGAAGACGCCGAACTGGACTGGATCATACACAACGAGGTGCACCCCGGCCTGGTTACAGCGACATATCTGGAACGACGCCGCCGCAGCGAAATACAGTATGGCCTCTATGATTGCCGCAAGTTGCGCAGGAGCAAACGGGACTGAATCGGCGGCACCCTAGCTAGCGTGCTATTGGGGGCGCCCGCGAGTTGCAGATGGCCGCAGAAAGTCGGTATATATTCCCCTGACACCAAGTTCGTTAAGTCGCCGCATTTCGGCGGATTCGTTGATTGTGAAAGCCAGCAGAGACACACCGTAGGGCGCGATTCTGGCGGCAATATCACAGCAGATCTGGCTTGGCTTCATTGCGACCCAGCGTATTTGCGGATGTCGTCTTAAGGCGAGAATCAAATTCTCGACGGTTACCGGCTCACGATACTGGGTCCAGATCACTTGCTCGGAAAACCCTAGCGGGCCAATCCACTCCAGATCATCAAGCGAATAGACTTGTGGAATTATTCGCCCTGCCAGTTTCGGCGAATGTTGGCTGACAAGGCTGGACAAAGCGGTGTAGACGCGCCTCGGCCCGTTCAAATCCGGCAATTCGTCATCGGTTTGACGTCGAAGGCTGCTGTTTTTGGCATCGACGATCAGATACGCATCGTCATGTCGCTGAAGAAGCTGCAGAACGCCGGACGCAGAGAGCGGGGTGTAGCGTTGATAATACCGCTGTCGAAGAAACTCCCCCAGGGTAAAGCTGCTTATGTGGGCGATGGAGCCGAACTCGTGCGTATCGACAAGATTGTGGAATGCAACCAGGTTGCCGTCCTTAAGTTCCATCAGATCTACTTCGAAATGCCGAAAGCCGGCTGCGTAGTTGCTATGAAAAGCCTCGGCAGAATTTGTATACACGGCCGAGTCGATCGCGCCCAAGGCATGAGCGACATGCAGGAAAGGAGCAGCGGCGTCCTGCCTGAGCCAGCGTGATGAGGGTGTTGACTGTGATAGTAAGGTTGTGACGATGATGAACAACGCTGCCGGGCCGAAGTGGCGGATCAATCGGGTTCCGTGATTACGGGCGCCAGGCAACATGGCCTTTCCCTTATGGCTCCGCGACAGCACGCCCGAAGCCGGAATGACCTTGTCCTCGGCAAAGAAGCCTGGCAAGCCTGATGGAAAGCAAGGCAATCAACAATCCGAAGGCAATGTCGATCATGTAGTGCCACTTCGCCACGATGGCCTCGGTTATGATGAAAATATAAATTGGAAGGTACAGGATTCCCAGCCAGCGAATATGTCGCCAGGCGTACAGCCAGAGCACATAGGCGTGGGCCGTGTGCAACGATGGCATCGCCGCCACGGCCATGATGAAGTTGCTTCCCTGGTAATCCTGACCCCCGGATTCGACAAATCGCCCCTGAAACTCGCTCATGTGAGCCTGGATTGCCGTGGCGGAAGGGTTGCTGCCATCCCCGTAGACAAATGGACCCCATGCCGGTACGAGCGCATAGGAGAACCCGCCAATCACCAGAACCAGGGCAATGCAGGTTACCAGTTGGGTTAGAACCAGGTGTTGGTCCTTCTGCACTGAATGGAGCGCCAGAGAGCTCATAAACATCAGGACAAAAATGTCGTGGTAGGCAAGTGGCCAGATCTCGGTCAGCACCAGCCAAGGCTCATGCAGCCAGGTGATTGCCCGTGCCAGCGGCTCAAGTGCGGCGTCAGTCCTCAGGAAAGCTTCATCCCATCGATGAGGATTGACGAGTTGCGCCCATAGCTTCAAGTTGAAATGCAGAAAAACCACAATGGTGAATGCCATTGTCGGGCGCAAGCATCCCCACCATATCGATCCTGCAGAGCGTAATGAAGCCGCGCCGCGCGTGCGCGACCATGCCGCGAGGCCGAGAGCTGCCAACAGCGGTATGACATAGTGTTCGGTGGCGAATGCGGAGGAGTGGCCGTCAGGCCAGTAAAAATTCAGTCCCGTGCCGATCGACAGGAAACAGCAAGCAATCAACGAAGCCAGCGCCACTAGTTCCAGTGGGTGGATCTTTGCCGATTTCACGCCGACAGGGGGGGGCGACGTGTCGATTCGGAATTATTTTTCTTCATGATACTCGTCGTCGATATTTACTCCCCAGATTGCAGACTTGTCGGTACTTCCGGAACAAATCGCATCTACCGCCAGCTTTGCGGTCAACATCGAATGGTCTTGGTTGTTGTAACGGTGCATACCATTGCGCCCGATCAGAAACAGATTGGAAATGCGATCCACGAAGTCACGGATCGTGTCGAATTGCTGGTAAGCACCGAAGTAGGCGGGATAGGTCTTCGGCACGCGCACTACGTGGCTGTCGAGGACGTCGTCAGGGTCGATGAACCCGATGCGATGGAGTTCTTCAGTTGCCAATCTGGTCATCGAAACGTCGTCGCGTTGCCAGAGACTGTCTCCTTCCTGGCAGAAATATTCCAGACCGAGCCAAACGTTGCTTTCGTCAGCAACTAGGTGTGGGCTCCAGTTGTTGAACACTTGTATGCGACCCAGATGGACGTCGCTTTCCTGAACATATATCCAGTTGTCCGGCGGGCAGTTGTTGACTTGGGCGGACAGCGATTGTGGGTTGCGCTTGATTTTCCTGAGCAGGAGGCCGACGGTAATGAAATCGCGATAGGGCAGGTTGGAGGCAATACTGCAGACTGTGGGCGGTGGTGGCGGATCGATGGCTGCGACGAGGTCCTTGATGGGCATGGTCGAGATGACGTAGTCGGCTTCGAACCTGACAGAATTCGCAGTGCCGAGGTCTACCGCAGTGACGGCTTGTACGCCTTCGGGAGTCAGGTTAATGCCGACGACGTTGTGATTCAGCAGTACTTGTCCCCCGCCCGCAATAATCTGGCGGGCAACCTCCTCCCACAACTGGCCGGGGCCGAATTTTGGATAAAGAAACCGTTCGATCAGGCTTGTGCTGGTTTCCTTCTGCGCTATCGATCCGTGCGGAATTGACTTGGCGAACGCATGCTTGAGCGCCTTGAGGATGGAAAGCCCCTTGATCCGCTGTGCTCCCCATTCCGCGCTTATTTGATCACATGGCACCCCCCACACCTTTTCGGTATAGTCCTTGAAGAACGTTAGGTAGAGTTCCTTGCCGAAGCGATTGATCAGGAAATCTTCGAGGGATCGTTCCGGCTTGCGCTGAAATGTCATGGCGAGCATGTAGCTGATGCCGATGCGCAGTACTCTTACCGGGCCCAGATTGGCGAGAGTATTTCCTGACAACTTGATGGGGTAATCGAAAAACTTTCGAAGATAGTAGATGCGCGAAAGCCTGTTTCGAACGAGCATGACTTTGTCGGGGTTATCGGTTTGCGCAACTGCCGTGACTTCGCGATGCTGTTGCTGGTACGACACCCTGATGACCTGGTCCGCCTTGTCTTTGACTGCCAGTACTGGCATGATCTGCTGCCACCAGTCCATTACCCAATCGGACTTGGAGAAGAAGCGGTGGCCGCCGATATCCATCCGGTAGCCCTTGTAGTTCACGGTTCTCGATATCCCTCCGATTTCGCTGCTTGACTCAAGCACGATCGGCAGGTGGCCACCGCGCCGAAGTAGTTCCAGCGCAGCGGTAAGACCGGCGGGTCCGGCACCTACTATCACAACAACCCGCTTGTTCATTGCTTTATGCCATCTATGGGGACGCGATACCGTCGAAGTTCCGAAAAAAGAATGGTCCGTCGAAGCGTAAAGTTGAAAATGAGGATCAGTCCAGCCGCAATCAGCTTTGAGAGCAGGTAATGCACATCCGCAAGGTCGGTAAGCACATACATCAGTCCGGTATTCAGGGTAAGACCCGAGATGCCAATGGAGGCGAAAATGGCGAACTCGTGGTGGCGATTCGCAATTGTGCGGACGTCGAAAATCCAAGCAATACACAATACATAATTTACCGCCAGGCCAATCAAAAAGGCGGCTGTTGCCGACGTCAGGTAGTGCAGTTCAAACCTGTCTGTCAATAGAAATAGGATGGAGAAATCGATAACGAATGCGACTCCACCGACAAGGACGTATTGCAGAAACTGCTTGAGGATCAATGGGGCCATGGCCTGCCTTGTGGGCGCGCTACCGCTTGCAACAGGTTCAGGGCGAAGAATCTGGTCGGCATTGAGGAATCCGGGCATTCGGGTTGGCGGGAAGAGGTGACTGTGGCGTCACGTTAACTGCCCTAGGTCCGGGAACCATGTGCGACAGGACTCAATGCGGCAGCAACGAGATGTCGCGGGTTCCGGCGTATTCATGGCATGAGGCATCTGTTCAAGCGAAACACGCTCATATTACCAGACCCGTTGATCGGTCAATTTTTGAGGCCCACAAACAATCCCCTTATCTCCAAATAGAAATAATCTCATTGGCGCCGCAAAGGGAAGTTGTTAACCTTGCGCCTTCCAGAAAAACCATACTTCGAGGAGGTTTGGCATGGCGTTGGTCAATCCGCATGGCGGCGGCAGTCTGCGTCCCCTTTTGCTCGAAGGCGAAGCGCTGATCGCGGAGTTGGCACGCGCCTCCTCGTTACCCAAGGTCAAGGTCGGTTCCCGCGAGAAGGGCGACATCGTCATGATGGGCCAGGGCGGCTTCACCCCGCTCGACGGTTTCATGTCCCACGCCGACTGGCAGGGCGTGTGCGACGGCATGAAAATGGCGTCCGGCCTGTTCTGGCCGATCCCGATCACGCTGTCCACCGACAAGGCAACGGCCGACGGCATCAAGGTCGCCGGCGACGTGGCCCTGATCGACCCCGATGACGGCTCGATCCTCGCCACCATGAAGGTGACCGAGAAGTATTCGATCGACAAGGCCCACGAATGCGCCACGGTGTTCAAGACCACCGACCTGGAGCATCCGGGGGTCAAGATGGTCATGGAGCAGGGCGAGATCAACCTCGCCGGCCCGATCAAGGTGCTCTCGCTCGGCGGCTTCCCCGAGACCTACGGCGAACTGCTGATGAGCCCGAAGCAGACCCGCGCCCTGTTCGAATCCTACGGCTGGAGCAAGGTGGCGGCGTTCCAGACGCGCAACCCGATGCACCGCTCGCACGAGTACCTGGCCAAGGTGGCGATCGAGACCTGCGACGGCGTGCTGATCCACTCGCTGCTCGGCAACCTCAAGCCCGGCGACATTCCCGCCGACGTGCGTTCCGATG
>DAOLZE010000103.1:0-7959 GCA_035426125.1 Rhodocyclaceae bacterium | reverse complement strand
GGCCGCTTCTTGCGCCTCGGCATGACGCCAGAGAATCAATTCCATTGGTCTGTCCTTGTTGGCAATACGCGTTATTTTATTGCCGGAATATTACGTGAATATAACTTCAGGCGAGATGCGGCAGCTTGAGCCGGACAAGTTTTTTGATCTGTGCCGGAAGGCGTGCGAGCAGGGCGCGGTGGCGTGCGGCGTGCCAGCCGCCGACCAGTGAGACGGCTTCGCGCAGACGCGGATCGTTGCCTGCGCACTGCATGAGCAGCAAGCCGGCATTCGCCAGATCGTTGATTTGGCCAAGCGCGTCCTGCAATTTACCCAGCTGTCTGAGCAGACGCACCTGATCCCGGCGGGTGGCCAGTGGCGCGAAAAATTCCAGGGCGTAACGCAGGCGCTTGATGCCGATGCGCAAGCGATGCAGCGAAACAGGCGCTTGGGTGTTTGCCACGCGGGCAAGTGCATGCAATTGCCTGTATAGGCGTTTGAGTCTGGCAGTTGCGAATGTACCGAGAGATTCTTTATCTGCTGTTGAATTGTCAGTGAATGGCGGTAGATGCAGCCAGGTGATGGCAAGCAGCAGCAGGCCGCCATAATCTGTCGATTCAAGATAGTGGATGGCATCCCTGCGGGCGCAGTATTGACGCTCGGTGACGGCGCCGGCCAACGCGGCGAGGCGCGGTTCGTGAGGTAGTGCCTGCGCCACCGGCGCAGTGATTTCCGTCAGCAGGACATCGAGGTCACGCGCCTGTCCAAGGTATGCCGACAGGGTGTGCAGTGGCGGCAGCAATGCTTCGCTGAACGCCGCCGGCAGGCGCGGTGCGAACAGGCGCATCGCTGCGCGCAGGCGACGTGAAGCTACGCGCATTTGATGGATAAACTCCGGATCGTCGCTATGCAGAGAACCTTCATGATTGCCCTGGATATGCTCAAGGCATTCTATGGTGATCCGGCGGAATGCCTGCGTTGTTGAATATCCGGATGCCAGCGCCACGCCGTGCGCCTTCTGTGGGATGAGAGATGCGCCCTGGAACAGTCGGTAGCCGCGCTCGGCCTTGCTGATTACGGCAGGAACCAAAGGCACCCCAAGGCAGAGCGTTTGCGCCAGATTGAACAACTCGACGATACCGCCTTGTTTGTCAGGATTGCCCAGTTCGATTTCAACTTCCGAGATGGCTTCGCGTCTGCCTGCAGCGGCAATCCAGCCACGATCCAGCGTCATCAGCAAGATGCAGCCGGGCTTTGGCTCAAAGCGCCAAGTGGTGCGACGAAAATTTGTTTCGAAGAGCGGCGCGATATTTTTGCGGATCTGTGCTTTCTCCAGCCAGTTGCGCGTAGCTACATCATCGATGGCATAAAAATCGAAGTGGCCAGCGTACGGCGTTTCCCATTCCGGGCGGCTGCTGAGTCCCACCGCCGATTCGCCGGCACACTTGACGGTTTGCAGCCAGAGACGTCCCTGCTTGCGCAGGCGCAAGGCGATGCCGTGCCGTTGCAGGGCAAGTGTCGGCGTGTCGTAATACAGGTTAACCAGTTGTTGCGTTTGTTTCGTGATGGCTTGACGCAGGATGGGTTGCCGTAGCAACTGGCGCTGTGCTGTGACGGGCAGGCTAAGCTTGAGTTCGATCTCGTTTGGCATGGGTTTTCTCTAAGCGTGTCACCCTACCTGACAAGCTGTCGATATAGCTCCGCATATCGTTGCGCCGGTTCTCGCCAGCTCCAATCGTGGATCATGCCGTTACGCTGAATTTTTTGCCATTGCTGTGGCTTGTGCCAGGCTTTGGTGGCGCGGTGGATGGCGGCAAGCAGCGCGTCCGGGTTCGCATCGTCAAAGACGAAGCCATTGGCACTGCCATTGGCCAATGTCAGTGGTGTGGTGTCAATCACCGTGTCGGCGAGACCGCCGGTATTGCGCACCAGCGGCGGCGTTCCGTAGCGCAGGCTGTACATCTGGTTGAGGCCGCAGGGCTCGAAGCGCGACGGCATGAGGAAGATGTCGGCGCCGGCTTCGATCTGATGGGCGAACGCTTCATCGAAACAGATATGTGTTGAGAATTGTCCGGGATATTGTATGGCCATGCTGCGAAAGGCTTGTTCGAGTTCGTGCGTACCGCTACCGAGCACGATGAGTTGCGCCGGCAGCGCGGCGAGTTGTGCGGCAATCGGCACCAGCAGATCGAGACCCTTCTGTTCGGTGAGGCGGCTGACTACGCCGAACAGCGGCAGGTCATCGCGCTCGGCAAGCCCGCAACGGTGTTGCAGTGCGGTCTTGTTGAGCGCCTTGCCGGAGAGATTGTCGGCATCGTAAGCGGTCGTCAGATACGGGTCTCCGGCAGGATTCCAGACCGTTTCGTCGATGCCGTTGAGGATGCCAGAGAGCTGCATTTCGCGCCAGCGCAGCAGGCCAGCCAGGCCCATGCCAAGGCCTTCGACATCGCTGCAAATTTCCTTTGCGTAGGTCGGGCTGACCGTGGTGATCCAGTCGGCATGTTGCAGGCCACCCTTGAGAAACGACAGTTGATCATGAAACTCGACGCCATCCATCGCCCAGGCCTGCGGCGGCAGACCGAGCTCACCGAGTGAGGCGGGAGCGAACAGACCCTGGAAGGCCAGATTGTGAATCGTCACCAACGTTTTTGCGTGTGGTAGTGCGGTGTGCAGATAATGCAAAAAGACCGGTGCCAGCGCTGTCTGCCAGTCGTTGCAATGGATTATCTGTGGTTGCCAGGCCAGAGGATTGGCGGTACTGCCGAGCAGTGCGGCGACGCGTGAGAGCAGACCGAAACGAATGTTGTTGTCATTCAGGTCCTGGCCCTTTGCATCGAGGTATGGATTGCCGGAGCACGCATACAGTTCCGCAGAGTCGAGCAGCAGCAGTGGTGTGCCGTCGGGTGTAACGGCTTCGCGCAGCATAGCAGCAGGCAGGAGGCCTCCCGGCGCGGGCAGCCGTGCGATCGGTGGGGCATCAGGAAAGGCTTCCGCCAGCGCCGGGTAGAGCGGGACAAGGACGCGCACATCGATACCCGCTGCGCGGAGTGCCGAGGGGAGCGCAGCTGCGACATCGCCGAGCCCACCGGTCTTGACCCATGGGGCGATTTCCGACACGGCGAAGAGTACGCGGAGAGGATCAGTGGACGAGGAAGGTCGCATGGCCAGAGTTTACTATTCGATTTCGTGAATGATCGGGTAATTTCTCTGGTCAAGCCTGTTCGGATTTGGCGCAGTATCGATGCCACATGTTGCGGTAGGCGGCTTCCATCTTGCGCGCAAATGCCGGCGCGTCACACAGTGGTGAGGCTGCCATGCGCTCACGCAACGAATCGTGCAGCGCTTGCAAACGCGTCTTGTTTTCGGCAAGCGCGATCGCAATATCGATATATGCCTGCGGCGAGTTTGCGATCAGATCGGGTATGCCGATCTGCGTGAGCAGACTTGCGCCGACGCGTCCGGCGTGGCGATCGCCGCATAGCGTCACCACGGGGACGCCCATCCAGAGTGCTTCGCAGGTTGTCGTGGTGCCGTTATATGGAAACGGATCGAGGGCGATATCCATTTGTTCGTAGGTTCTGAGGTGATTGGATAGGCCGGGCGTCAAGCCAAGCATTTTCACGCGTTCGGCACCAATATTCCCGCTGCGTTGCGTGATCTTTTTCAGAAATGCCGCTCTGCTGGTGTCGTCAGCGAAACATTTTCCTTTGACGAGTAGTTGAGAAGTTGGCAAACCATCAAGTAATCCGGCCCAAACATCGAGAGTAGCTGAAGATAACTTGGCAGGGTTGTTGAATGAACCGAAGGTGATGATGCCGCTTTTCAGGCATGGCGGAGGTGACGGCGCCGGTGCTTCCTGCGGTGGCGCATAACAGAGAAAACCGTTTTCCAGACGTACCAGTGTTTCACTCGCCCAGGTATCGGCTTCCTCCTGAGGATCGGTGATGGCGTCAACCAGCCGGTAATCCATGGCGCTCAGGCCCGTGCTGTGTGGATAACCGAGCCAGGTAACCTGGATGGGTGCCGGCTTGCGGGAAAAAACCGGTAGCCTGTTATGTGAGGTGTGTCCGGCCAGGTCGACCAGGATATCGATTCCATCATTGGTGATTTGCCGCGCCAGATTCTCATCGGACATGCCGATGGTCGTTCGCCAATGGTCAGCAATGCCTTGCAATCTCACCGTTACTGCATCAGGCTGAGCCACCTCGGCGTAGCAGTAAACCTCAACCGCCTGTCGGTCATGTTTGCGCAACAATGGTTCAAGAAAAAATGCGACCGAGTGTGAGCGCAAGTCTGGTGAGACATAGCCAATTTTCAGGCGGCGTTGAGGTTCCCGGCTGTTGCCGTGCGGCTGCCATTTCCCGCGCATAGGCAGGCAAAACAGTTCGTCATATTGCCGATGCTCAGTAAGAATTTCTTCCCTGCTTTTGTCCGGATTGTAGTTGAGCGTGTAGGCCAGATTACTATATATATTGGCATCATCCTGCTTGATGTTCAGTGCTGCTCGATAGCTGGCCTCGGCTTCGTTCATCCGGCCAAGATCCTTGAAGAGCACGCCCAGATTGTTATGAACGTCGGCATAGTCCGGATTGATTTCGAGAGCTCGCCGATAGCAGGCTTCGGCGTCGACCATTCGGTCCTGTTCCTGAAAAACAATGCCGAGGTTGTAATGCCCTTCGACATATTCCGGCCTGATTTGCAGTGATTTACGGAAACTTGCTTCGGCTTCGGTCATTCGCCCGGTGACCTTGAATATCCCGCCGAGGTTGTTGTGTGTTTCGGCATGAAACGGCCTGATTTGCAGGGCTTGCCGATAACTGGCTTCCGCTTCGTCTATTCGATTTGTCATCTGGGCGAGTGTACCCAAACTGTAATGCGCATCGGCAAGTAAGACATCAAGCTGGATGGCGCGTCGATATTCCGCCATTGCCTCAGGCAACCGCGCCTGTGACTTGAGAACTTGGCCGAGATTGGCGTGCAGAGCAGCGTTATCTTCGTCAATGACGAGGGCGCGGCGCAGGAGTGTTTCAGCTTCGGCATAATCGCCGTATTGTGCAGCGATCACGCCGAGGCGCTGTAGTGCGACGGCATGTTCTGGATCAAGCGCGATCACCCGCTGGAAGCATTCCCGTGCGGCATCGGTTTCACCGCGGTTCATCAGGGCAACTCCAAGATTGCTATGAGCGGTGAATAGATCGGGATTCAGCGCGATGGCTTTGCGATACAAGGCGATCGCTTCGTCTGGATTACCCTGTATCTCAATCACATAACCGAGGTTGCTACAGGCCTCGGCAAAATAGGGATTGAGCGCGATCGCCTGCCGATAACATTCAGCGGCATCCTCCAGTCTACCCTCACCAAAATAGGCGTTGCCCTGACTCTTCAAGACTTCGCTATCGTTGTTTGTGCTGGCGGAACAGTTTGTGTCTGTCGCTTGTTTCGCAGTTGTAGCGGTTTTCTTTAGCCAGTTGAACATGGGCATTTACTTTGCAGAGGCTGATACGGAGGTATCAGCCTTTCCGCACCCAGTCGATTAGCCCAGCGGTTGAGCTATCGAGTCCTTCTGTCAAAATCTTTTTGTCATTGAGTATTGGCAGTAAACGTGCGGCGAGCTGCTTGCCATATTCGACGCCCCACTGGTCAAAGGAGTTGATTCCCCAGAGGATGCCTTCGACGAATACCTTGTGCTCGTAGAGTGCAATCAGTTGGCCGAGACGGTAGGGATCGAGGCACGGTAGAACGAGCGTCGTCGATGGCTGGTTGCCAGGAAAAACCTTGAATGGTGCAAGTCGCTCGAGCTTGTCGGTGGACAAGCCAGCAGTCTGTAATTCACTGCGCACTTCATCGAGCGTTTTGCCGCGCATCAGCGCTTCGCTTTGCGCAAAGCAGTTGGCGAGCAGCGCCTGTTGATGGCCGGGCAGGGTGAAATCGGCTTCGCGCAGAGCGATGAAGTCGCAGGGAATCAATCGCCCACCCTGGTGGATTAATTGGTAGAAGGCGTGCTGACCGTTGGTCCCCGGCTCGCCCCAGACAATCGGCGCGGTCGCGCAGCCGGCGGGTAGGCTATCGCGGCGGACCTGCTTGCCGTTGCTTTCCATTTCGAGTTGCTGGAGGTAGCGCGGCAGTTGTTCGAGCGATTGGCTGTAAGGCAGCATCGCGCGTGTTGTGGCGCCGAGAAAATTGATGTTCCAGAGATCAAGCAGGGCCAGCGTAGCAGGTAGATTGCATGTGACCGGCGCACTGAAAAAATGTCCGTCCATGGCCGCACCGCCGGCGAGAAACTTCTCAAAGTTGGCGAAGCCGATGGCCAGCGCCAGTGGCAAACCAATCGCCGACCAGAGCGAGAAACGTCCGCCAACCCAGTCCCAGAATTCAAAGGTATTGACCGGGTCGATACCGAAGTGGGCGACCTCCGTGAGATTTGTCGACACGGCAACGAAATGTCGCGCCACCGCAGCTTCGCCGAGCGCCGTGACGATCCACTGGCGCGCTGAGCGGGCATTGATCATCGTCTCCAGAGTGGTGAAGGTCTTGCTGGCGATGATAAACAATGTGGTTGCCGGATTGAGATGCGCCAGCGTGGTGACGAGATGGGCGGCGTCGAGATTTGAGACGTAATGCACGCGCAGGTGCGGGAAGTGGTGTGCGGAAAGTGCTTGGGTGGCCATTTTTGGGCCGAGGTCGGAGCCCCCGATGCCGATGTTCACCACATCCGAGATTGGCTCTCCAGAAGCACCACGCCAGTGGCTGTCGTGAATGTCAGCACAGAAGCGGCGCATCTTTTCCAGGACAGCACGTACTTCAGCGCGCGGGTGCGTTTCGCGCAGGGCGATGTGCAGCACGGCGCGACCCTCGCTGTCGTTGATTGCCTCGCCGGCACGCATGCGGGCGATCCAGTCGGGCAGATCAGTGCTTTGCCAGAGTGCTTGCAATGCCAGCATCACCGGCCTGGTGACACGTTGCTTAGAATAGTCCAGCAATATGCTGTCATGCTGAAGTGAAAAATCAGCAAAGCGCCGTGGATCGCCGGCAAACATATCGCGCAAGGGCAACACGTCCTGGGCCAGATCGACCAGCGTGTGCCATTCCGGCGTATTGATACAACCGATACGGTCGTTCATAGCCACACCATCATACCCATCTCGAAGCGATGGGTGAGCAGTTCGTTGTACGGGAAGATGCGAACCTGATAGTCGATTTTGCCACACTGGTTAGGCGTCAGTTCGCGGACGAACAGATACTCGCCGTTTTCCAGCGGTCGTTCGTGGCGCAGCGGGTAGCGCTTGGCTTTGGCCGGATCGTGGTCATTGGGTCTGACAAAGACCAGTTCCACGGTGACATCGTCCGGTGTCAGGCCATTGAGTTGCACGGCGATCTCGAAGCGCAGCGTGTCGCCATAACGCATACGTTGCTGAGGCGTATCGAGGCGGCGCAATGCAACGCGAGGCCATGCATTGCGAATGCGAATCTTCCAGGCAGCGATCTGGCGTGCGCCGGAAAAATTATCTTCGGAAAACCTGCGCCATTGCGCTGCTGCCGGTGCATAGAAGTTGCCGGCGTATTCGCCGAGCATGCGATGAATGTTGAAGCGCGGCATGATGCTGGCGATCGACTGTTTGGCCATGGTCACCCACTCTGGCGAATAGCCGAGCGAACCGTTGCAGTAGTATTGTGGAATGACGCTGTCCTGAAGTAGTTCATAGAGTGTGCGTGCTTCCTCGGCATCGCGCGCCGCTGGATCGAGTCCTTCAGCGGTCGGCTTGATTTCCCAGCCATTTTTGCCGTCGTAGCCCTCGCCCCACCAGCCATCAAGCACTGAGAGATTCATGGCACCGTTGATGGCGGCTTTTATGCCCGAGGTGCCTGACGCTTCAAGTGGATAGACGGCGTTGTTGAGCCAGACATCGACGCCGGCCACCATGCGGCGCGCAAGATGCAGGTCATAGCCTTCGAGTAGCAGGATGTGGCTTTCAAATTCCG
>DAOLZE010000102.1:0-7979 GCA_035426125.1 Rhodocyclaceae bacterium | reverse complement strand
GGCGACTTCAGCAAGAACTCAGGAGTGACAGGCACCGCGTCCTGCGGTGTTGCGGACCAGCGGGTAAGTCCGTTCAGTAAAGGCGAATTGCCGCAAACCCGCGCGTAGCGGCGTACGCCACGCGGCGGCAGTACCCCTGTACCCCAGAACCACAGCGAGTTCAGCGCCGGACGGCCGTCGCGTTCGCGCTGCGTATTCAGCGGCAGGGTGTGCAGCAGCATCTGTAGTTCGTTGCCGATGCGCCGCCAGCGCGTGGCATCCGCGCCTTGCGCGAGCAGTTTTGACTGGACGACCGATGATGATGGCGGAATGGTGGCCAGTTGCGGCATTTCCTTAAGGCGCAGATAGCCGTGGCCACTCTTGCCATCTGCCGCGCTACAAAATTCGCCAAGTTCAGCTAGATACGGTGCCAGTGCCGCGACGATCTGCTGCATTTCTTCGCTGGTCGCCGGCGGGGTTTCCCCGGAGAGGCTCATGCGGCCCTGTTCGATGTGCAGATGCACGGGATCGGCGCACAGCCAGATAGCTGTTCCCGGATCGTCGCCTTCGCCAAGCAGGCGCAGTGCGGCAGCGGGCGGCTCAGCTACTTCGCCTATATCAATGCCAAATGTATTGCAGAGAAAATTTTCCACCGGCTGCGGCGCATACCAGGATAAACGTGCACGGCCAAGCAGCCAGGAAAGTGCTGGCAGGTCGAGGTCGTAAGCGGTGTTGTGGAGCGCCTTGCTCGGCCAGAGCAAGCCAGGAATGATCAGGTGAAGCTGCATGGCCGCATGTTAACATAGCAGCATGAAATACGAATTCTGGATCGGTTTGCGCTATACGCGCTCGAAAAAGCGCGGCGGCGATGCCGGCGGCAACCGCTTTGTCTCCTTCATTTCGCTGATCTCCACGATGGGCATCGCGCTGGGGGTGGCTGCACTGATCGTCGTGCTGTCGGTGATGAACGGTTTCCAGAAGGAATTGCGCGAGCGCATTCTCGGTGTCGCCGCACATATCCAGATCAGCGGCCCGCCCGAGACCGGCGGTGAACTGACCGACTGGAACAAGGTGGCGCAGCAGGCGCAGAAGCATCCGCTGGTCAGAGCCACTGCACCGTACGTCCAGGCGCAGGGCATGCTTGCCTTCGATCAGCAGGTGCGCGGCGTGATGGTGCGCGGCGTGTTGCCGGATGCCGAGGACAAGGTTGCCGACTTCGAAAGAAATATGAAAATCGGCCACCTCACCGACTTGCGGCCGGGTGAGTTCGGCATCATTCTTGGTGCCGAACTGGCGCGCGCCCTGCAAGTCAGGGAAGGTGACAAGGTGACGCTGATCGCGCCGCAGGGCATGGTAACGCCGGCGGCGCTGCTGCCGCGTGTCAAACAATTTCGTGTGATCGGCATCTTCGAGGTTGGTATGTTCGAATACGATTCCGGCCTTGCTCTAATCCACATGAGTGATGCGCAGCGCTTGTATCGCATGGATGATCGCGTCTCCGGTGTGCGTCTCAAGCTTGACGACCTGTTTGCCGCACCGCGTGTGGCGCGTGAGCTTTCCCGCCTGATCGATGCGGAATATTACGTGTCCGACTGGACGCGCAGCCATGCCAATTTTTTCCGCGCCGTGCAGATTGAAAAGAACATGATGTTCCTGATCCTGCTGCTGATCGTCGCTGTTGCCGCATTCAATATTGTGTCGACGCTGGTCATGGCGGTTACTGACAAGCAGGCGGATATCGCCATCCTGCGCACGCTCGGCGCCAGCCCGCTCGGCATCATGCAGATATTCATTGTCCAGGGCGCGCTGATCGGTGTCATCGGTCTGCTGCTCGGGGTCTCTGGCGGCGTGGCGCTGGCACTGAATATCGACGTAGTGGTGCCATTCATTGAACGTGTACTTGGCATGCATTTTCTGGCAAAGGATGTGTACTACATTTCCGAACTCCCCTCTGACCTGCAATGGCGTGATGTCTTTGTTATTTCAACGGTATCCTTTGTGCTGACCCTTCTGGCCACCCTGTATCCCAGCTGGCGTGCTTCACGCGTCAATCCTGCGGAGGCGCTGCGCTATGAATGAGTCAGCGGTGATTGCCTGTTCGGCGCTGAAAAAATCCTTCTGGCAGGGCGATGTCGAAGTGCCGGTGTTGACGCACGTCGACCTGACGATCGGTCGTGGCGAGCGTGTTGCCATCGTCGGTGCCAGCGGTTCCGGCAAGAGCACGCTGCTGCATCTGCTTGGCGGTCTCGATACGCCGACCTCGGGTAGCGTCAGCGTACTGGGCCGCGAGTTGACGTCTTTGTCGGATGCGGAGCGCGGCCGCATGAGAAACGCCAGCCTGGGTTTCGTCTACCAGTTCCATCATTTGCTGGCGGAATTTTCGGCGCTGGAAAATGTCGCCATGCCCCTGCTGATTCGCCGCATGTCACGCCCTGAAGCCGAGGCGCAGGCGGCGGCGTTGCTGGCTGAAGTCGGTCTCGGGCATCGTCTCAGCCATCGCCCCGGCGAACTTTCCGGCGGCGAACGGCAGCGTGCCGCCATCGCCCGCGCTCTGGTGACGCGCCCCGCCTGCATCCTCGCCGATGAGCCGACCGGAAATCTCGACCGGCATACTGCCGAAGCGGTTTTTGACCTGATGCTGGCGCTCAATGCCAGTCTCGGTACCAGCATCGTCGTGGTGACCCATGACCTGCAAATGGCCTCGCGGGCCGGACGTATTTTGCGCCTGGATGACGGTGCACTCGGCGTTGTGGAGTAACTTGGAAACCCCGGTTTATGAACTGTTTTCGACAAGAGTAAGTTAAAATGACGGGCTGTCTTTCTTGCTTAACCTTGTCTGGAGTTTAAAAATGGCTGTTGAACGTACCCTGTCGATTATCAAGCCTGACGCCGTCGCGAAAAATGTGATTGGCCAGATCTATGCGCGTTTCGAGGCCAATGGCCTGAAAATCATCGCCGCGCGGATGATGCATCTGTCGCGCCGCGAGGCCGAAGGTTTCTATGCCGTGCATCGCGAACGGCCTTTCTTCAAGGATCTGGTCGAGTTCATGATCTCCGGCCCGGTCATGGTGCAGGCGCTGGAAGGCGAGGGCGCCATTCTCAAGAATCGTGACCTGATGGGCGCCACCGATCCAAAAAAGGCTGCACCGGGTACCATTCGTGCTGATTTTGCGGCGAGCATCGATGCCAATGCAGTGCATGGTTCCGACGCCCCGGAAACAGCGGCTGTGGAAATTGCCTACTTCTTTCCCGCACTTAACATCCATTCGCGTTAAACCCTGAGGATGTCGGCTCCGGAGTACAGCAGCATGTTCCGGAGCCAGCACCCCAACCCAGGCAGGCATGATGCCCGATCCGGCCAACCTTCTCGATTTCGATGCTATCGGCATGGCCGGGTACTTCGCTCGACTCGGCGAAAAGCCCGAGCGGGTGAGCATGCGGGCGCGGCAGGTCATGCACTGGCTGCATCAGCGCGGCGAAGGCGATTTCAGCCGCATGAGCGATGTCGCCAAATCGCTGCGCGAAAAGCTGACGGCTGAAGCCTGCGTATTGCCGCCGCCGCTGGTGCAGGACACGCTCTCCAGCGACGGTACCCGCAAATTTCTATTCGATGTCGGTAATGGAAATGCGATCGAGACGGTCTTCATTCCCGAGGAAACGCGCGGTACACTGTGCATTTCCACGCAAGCCGGCTGTGCGCTCGACTGTGCCTTCTGTTCTACCGGCAAGCAGGGCTTCAACCGGAATCTGACGGTTGCCGAAATCATCGGTCAGCTCTGGCAGGCCAATCGCATCCTGCAACCCGTCACCGAGCCTGCGGAGCGCGGCGAGCGCATCATCAGCAATGTCGTGCTGATGGGCATGGGCGAACCGCTGGCCAATCTCGACAATGTGATTGTCGCCCTGCGTCTGATGCTGGACGATCATGCGTATGGGTTGTCGCGGCGGCGGGTCACGGTATCGACATCCGGCATCGTGCCGGCCATGGATCGCTTGCGCGAGGCATGTCCGGTGGCACTGGCGGTTTCTCTCCATGCTCCGAATGACGCGCTGCGCGACCGCCTGGTACCGATCAATAAAAAATATCCGCTTGCCGAGCTTCTCGCTGCCTGTCGCCGCTACCTTGAAGCTGCACCGCGCGATTTCATTACCTTTGAATATGTCATGCTTGACGGCGTGAACGATCACGATGGCGATGCGCGCGAATTGTTACGGTTGACGCGTGATGTTCCCTGCAAGTTCAACCTGATTCCATTCAATCCCTTTCCCCAGTCCGGCTTTCGCCATTCCTCTCCTGAGCGAGTCCGGCGTTTTGCCGATATCCTGATGGCTGCCGGTGTTGTTACCACCACGCGCAAGCGGCGCGGCGACGACATTGCCGCCGCCTGCGGTCAACTGGCCGGTCAGGTGCAAGATCGTAGTTCACGCACCGCCGGTGCAGTGAAAAAATTTGAACCTGTTTCCAGTGCGGAGGATGTTCCATGCATATCATGATGATCGCGTCGAGAAGCATTGCTACTTTCCTTGCGCTGACAGCGGCATTACTGCTGACTGCCTGCAGCGGTAATGTGCGCAACGAAGCCCCCGCCGAGCAACCCGTTTCACAGCAGAACGCCACCAGCGACGTGCAGCAGCGCGCCAAGGTGCATACCGAACTTGGCATGATGTACATGCAGCGCGGCAACATGGGGGTGGCGCTTGACGAAGCGCGCGCGGCGCTTTCTGCAGATGCCAACTATGCTCCCGCGCACAATCTGATGGGCCTGGCGTATATGCAGCTAAGGGAAAATCAGGCTGCGGAAAGCAGTTTTGAGCGTGCACTCAGCCTGGCGCCGAACGATCCGGAAATCAATAATGGTTTCGGCTGGTTCCTCTGTCAGACGGGTCGCGAGCAGCGCTCGCTGAGCTATTTCAGTATAGCTATCAAGAGCCCGCTATATAAGACGCCGGCGATGTCGAATACCAATGCCGGTATCTGTTCCATTAAGCTCAAGGACGACAAGGCCGCCGAGGATTATCTTATGCGTGCCCTGCACCTCGATGCCAATAACCCGCGGGCCATTTTCTTCCTTGCCGATATCGCCTATCGCCAAGACCGGCTGGCGGTAGCGCGTCTGCATCTGAATGAATTGCACAAGATCGCTGATTCGACGCCGGAGTCCGTCTGGCTGGCATTGCGTGTTGAGCGCAAACTGGGCGATCGTGAGGCCGAGGCGCGCTATGCCATTCAGCTAAATCGGAATTTTCCGGGAAGCCCGGAACAATTGAAGCTGTCGCAGAGGCAATACGAGTGAGTGAATGCTCTGATTCCCAGGCTTCTTCTGGGTTGGATGGACTCGCCGCCGGGACGCCTTCGGACGAAGTGGCTCAACCCGAAGCTGAAGCTACTGCCGTCTCGCTGGGTCTGCACCTGAGCCAGGCGCGCCAAGCGCGCGGGCTCACGGTAGCCGATGTTGCGCAAGCCATCAAGTTCAGTCCAAGACAGATCGCGGCGATCGAAAGCGATGATTTCGATCAACTGGCCGGTGCAACTTTTGTTCGGGGCTTTATCCGCAGTTATGCAAAGTTCCTGCATATCGATCCGCAGCCGCTGTTGATGATGCTTGAACAACGTCCGCCGCAGGTTAGCGCCATGATTCGGCTGCCACAGGAGGCGGGCACCGCATTGCCGCGGATCGGAGAAACGCGCGCACCTGCTCCGTATTTGCTGTTGCTGGCGCTGCTGGTAACCGCCATCGTTGCCGCAGCTCTGATCTGGCACTTCAATGCGTCCGCTGATCGGGATGTGGAGATGCCGGTGTCTGCCGCTCCAGCCACTGGCAGGGCAAGCCTGCAACCTGCTGAAAGTATAAATACTGCGCCGGTTGTACTTCCTTTCCAGGCAGCTCAGACAACCCAGCTGGATGCAATGGCTCAAGCCGTGCGGTCAACCGATCCTGAACATCATCAACTGGCGTTTGTTTTTGCGGACAAATCCTGGGTTGAGGTCAGGGACGCTACGCAGAACATCCTGCTTGCCCAGAATAACGATCCTGGTTCGCGTCAGACGGTGGCCGGCAAGCCGCCGTTTGCCCTGGTGATTGGCAATGCATCGAGTGTCCAGTTGCAATATGACGATCGGCAGATCGATCTACGGCCTTATATCAAGGTCGATGTTGCCCGGCTGAATCTGGAATGACGGACATGGATCAGCAACTTCCCGAGGCACCGCTGGCACGGCGTCGCACGCGCCAGGCGATGGTGGGTGGTGTTGCGATTGGCGGTGCTGCGCCGGTGGTCGTGCAATCGATGACCAACACCGATACTGTCGACCATGTCGCTACGGCGATGCAGGTGGCGCAACTGGCGCGCGCCGGTTCGGAGATCGTGCGCATCACTGTGAATACCCGCGAGGCGGCACAAGCGGTGCCAAGAATTCGCGAGCAATTGGCGAAGATGAATATCGAGGTGCCGCTGGTTGGCGACTTTCATTTCAACGGTCACAAGCTGCTCGAGGAGGTGCCTGAATGCGCGGCGCTGCTCGACAAGCTGCGCATCAATCCGGGCAACGTCGGCAAGGGTCGGAGCCGCGACGATCAGTTCGCGCGGCTCATCGAGATCGCCTGTCGTCATGACAAACCGATCCGCATCGGCGTCAATTGGGGCAGCCTCGACCAGAGTCTGCTGGCGCGCATCATGGACGAGAACGCTGTGCGGCCGGTACCGAAGGATGCTGTTGCCATCATGCGCGAAGCGATGGTCGCCTCGGCGCTGGAGAGTGCTGCCAAGGCCGAGGAACTCGGCTTGCCCGGTGACAAGATCGTGCTCTCCTGCAAGGTTTCTGGCGTGCAGGATCTGATCGCCATCTATCGCGATCTGGCGCAGCGTTGTGATTACCCGCTGCATCTCGGTCTGACCGAGGCCGGTATGGGATCGAAGGGTATCGTCGCGTCGACGGCAGCACTTTCCGTGTTGCTCCAGGAGGGCATTGGCGACACCATTCGTGTTTCGCTGACGCCGGAGCCGAACGGCGATCGCACGCGCGAAGTGATCGTCGCCCAGGAAATTCTTCAGACCATGGGGCTGCGTGCCTTCACACCGCTGGTCGCCGCCTGTCCCGGTTGCGGACGTACGACGAGCACGGTGTTCCAGGAATTGGCGCAGGATATTCAGGCGTATGTCCGGGACAAAATGCCCGGCTGGCGCATCCAGCGCGTCGGCGTCGAAAACATGACGCTGGCGGTGATGGGCTGCGTGGTGAATGGTCCCGGTGAAAGCAAGCATGCAAGCATCGGCATCAGTCTGCCCGGTACCGGTGAGACGCCGGTGGCACCAGTGTATGTTGACGGCGAGCATACGGTCACCCTGAAGGGCGACTACATCGCCAGCGAATTCCGCGCCATCATCGACGATTACGTCGCGCGGAAATATCCGCCGCGCCTGCCGGAAATGAAAACTCATGAGTAAGACCCTGCAAGCTATTCGCGGGATGAACGACATCCTGCCCGGCGAAGCCGAACTCTGGGAAGAATTCGAGGACAGCGTGCGCGACTGGCTGCGCGGCTACGGTTACCGGCCGATCCGCATGCCGCTGGTCGAGCCGACGCCGCTGTTTGCCCGCGCCATCGGCGAAGTCACCGATATCGTCGAGAAGGAAATGTATTCCTTCACCGACAGCCTCAACGGCGAGCAGTTAACCTTGCGTCCGGAAGGTACAGCCAGTTGTGTACGCGCCGTGCTTCAGCACAACCTGCTCTACGACGGGCCAAAGCGCCTCTGGTATCAGGGGCCGATGTTTCGCCACGAGCGGCCGCAAAAGGGCCGCTATCGTCAGTTCCATCAGATTGGCGTCGAGGCGCTCGGCTTTGCCGGACCGGATATTGATGCCGAACAGATACTGATGTGCCAGCGTCTGTGGGACGATCTCGGTGTGGACGACATCCGCTTGGAGATCAATTCGCTCGGCCAGATCGAGGAACGTCAACAGCACCGCAGCGCCCTGATCGCCCACTTCGAGAAAC
>DAOLZE010000101.1:0-8080 GCA_035426125.1 Rhodocyclaceae bacterium | reverse complement strand
GTGCGCTGCCTTTCCTGGCGCTGTCCCTGATGGTCGAGGCGCAAGCCCGGCGTCTGCTTGAAGCAACGCGTGATTCGATTGGTAAACACAGTTGGGGTGTTGGTGTACTGGGTTTCGCTCCACCGGAAATTCTCAATCCGCAATTGACGCTGATCCAGGAGTTTCGGCCGTCCGTAGTATTGCTTGCCGGGGGCCGTCCGGCGCAAGCGCGCGCTCTGGTGGAACAGGGGATTCCGGCCTATCTGCATGTGCCGTCTCCCGGCTTGCTGAGTCTTTTTCTCAAGGATGGCGCGCGTCATTTCATCTTCGAGGGCAGGGAGTGTGGCGGGCATGTCGGGCCGCGCTTCAGCTTTGTGCTGTGGGAACAGCAGATCAGGCTCCTGCTTGAATTCGAGCGCCCCGAACAGCTTCATCTGTTGTTTGCCGGCGGTATTCACGATGAACGATCGGCAGCGATGGTGGCGGCAATCACTGCGCCGCTGGCTGCACGGGGCGCAAAAATCGGCATCTTGATGGGGACCGCGTATATCGCCACACATGAAGCTGTTTCCTGCGGTGCGGTCAACGAAAATTTCCGCAGGAAGATCATCGCTGGTGATGCCACCGTATTGCTGGAAACCGCGCCAGGGCATGCGACGCGTTGCCTGCAGACAAATTTTGTCGACCAGTTCAATGCTGAAAAGAAGCGCCTGCATGCCACAGAGTCCGATTCGCAGACAATCTGGAAAGCTCTTGAGGATTTCAATGTTGGCCGTTTGCGTATCGCCAGCAAGGGGGTACAGCGTGCCGGAGATAAACTCGTCAAGGTTGATGTCAGGACGCAGCAAGCCGACGGTATGTACATGATCGGCCAACTCGCGGCATTGCTGCATTCGGAAAACTCGATTGCCAAATTGCATCATGCAGTTTCGCGCGGGGCGATGGCATTGCTTGAAGCCTGCCAATTACCGGTGCTGAAACGCGCAGCGAACGCCGAACCGGTGGCGATCATCGGCATGGCATGTATCTATCCTGGATCACCGGATATTGAAAGTTTCTGGTCGAACATTGTCGAAGGCAACAACCTGATCACCGAGGTGCCTGCCGAGCGCTGGAATGCTGACCTCTATTATCGGGAAGGCGCAGCGGGCAAGGGGAAGACGCCGAGCAAGTGGGGTGGCTTCATCGATGGAATTGCTTTCGATCCTCTGCGTTATGGTATCCCGCCCCAATCGCTGGCTGCCATCGAACCAATTCAGTTGCTAAGCCTTGAAGTCGCCAGCCGTGCGCTGGATGACGCCGGTTATGGCGATCGGCAGCGGCAATTCGATCGCGACAAGACCTCGGTGATTTTTGGCGCGGAAGCCGGCATGGATCTGTCGAATGCCTATGCATTCCGGAACCTGTATGCACATTATCTCGGCGAGATGCCCGCTGAACTTGATGCCATATTGCCGGATCTCACCGAGGATTCATTCCCCGGTGTACTCGTCAATGTTATTTCCGGGCGGATCGCCAATCGCCTGGGATTGGGTGGCGTAAATTATTCAGTCGATTCAGCCTGCGCTAGTTCGCTCACGGCACTCGAACTTTCCGTCAAGGAATTGCGCCTGGGCAGCAGCGATATGGCACTCGCCGGTGGTGCCGATTTTCATAACAGCATCCATGATTTTCTGATGTTCGCCAGCGTCAAGGCGCTGTCGCCGAGCGGATCCTGCCGTTCCTTCGACGATTCGGCGGACGGTATCTGTCTTGGCGAAGGCGTCGGTGTGATGGTCCTCAAGCGCTTGAGCGATGCCGAGCGTGATGGTGATCGCATCTACGCAGTCATCAACGGCATTGCCGGATCGAGCGACGGTAAGGGGCTCGGGTTGACGGCACCGCGCAAGGAGGGACAGAAGCGTGCGCTCGACCGTACCTACTGGCAGGCCGGGATCATGCCGGCAGATATCGGTCTGGTCGAAGCGCATGGCACGGGTACCGTGGTGGGCGATCGTACCGAACTGCAAACGCTGACGGAACTCTATAACGCTGGAGGCGCACTGCCGCTGCAAACAGGTCTTGGATCTGTGAAAAGCCAGATCGGCCACACAAAATGCGCCGCCGGCATGGCCGGATTGATCAAGGTGAGCAAGGCGCTTTACCACAAGGTTTTGCCGCCCACGCTGAATATCCGCAAACCCAATGCATGGTATGACGCGCAGCACAGTCCGTTCATGCTGAATGGATCTGCGATGCCCTGGTCGGCCAAGCAGGGTTTTGCGGCTGTCAGCGCTTTCGGTTTCGGTGGCGCAAATTTCCATGCGATTCTTTCGGCACATGCATCCTCCGGTGAGCAAGTTGAGAGCGGAGTAAGAAAGTGGGCCGTCGAATTATTCACCTTCCGGGGCGAGACTTTTTCCGCTGCCGCCGAATTGATCCGACAGACTACAAAATTTCTGCACGAATCCGATGCGCAACTGCAATTGCGCGATCTTTCATATACGGTTTGCGGTTTGGGCAGTGGTCCGGTGCAATGCAGTATCGTCGCGACGAACCCGGCTGACCTCACCTTCAAGCTGGAGCGTGCGCAAGCACATGAAGACCATCAGGATATCTATTATCGGCAGGATCAGCCGCAGGGCAAGCTGGCATTTGTTTTTCCCGGGCAGGGCAGCCAGAGTCCCGGAATGTTGCAGGATATTTTTGTTATTTTCCCGGCATTGCACGCCATCCTTGAGCAAGGTGCGGCATGGTCCGGCAAGATATTCCCGCCGACGGCATATTCTGCGGAACAGCAGCAGCAGCAGTTACATGCCCTGACGGATACACGGGTCGCACAGCCGGCGCTCGGCATGGTCGATTACGCCATGGCAGCACTCTTGCGCTCAATGAACATCGTGCCGGATATGCTGGCGGGCCATAGCTACGGCGAACTGGTGGCGCTCTCGGTTGCCGGCTGTTTTGACTTCAACAGCTTGCTGCATCTGAGCGAGCAGCGCGGCATATCAATTCTCGAAGCAACTGGAGACGATCCAGGTCGCATGGCCGCGGTTAGTGCGGGCGCGGATGTACTTGCGGAAGTTTTTGGCAGCGACTCCGGTGTCGTGCTTGCCAATCAGAATTCTCCTTCCCAAAGCATTATTTCCGGTTCGACCGAAGCCATCGAGAAGGCATTGAGTACCCTGAAGGTCAGAGGCATCGCCGCAAGGCCGATTGAAGTCGCCTGCGCATTTCATTCTCCACTGGTCGCTCGTGCGGAAAAGACTTTTGGCGCCATTCTCGACGATCAGCCATTGCGTCGTCCCGAACTGCCCGTGTATTCCAACACCACCACACAGCCTTACCCATCTGATGCACGGGATATCAAGCGTCAGATGGCCGCGCAAATTGTCAGCCCGGTACGCTTTGTCGCGCAGATCGAGCAAATGTATGCCGATGGTGCGCGCATATTTGTCGAGGCCGGGCCGGGGCGCGTCCTGACCGGATTGATCCAGAAAATTCTCGCTGGCAAGCCGCATCTGGCGATTGCTGTGGATCAAAAAGGACAGCCGGGAATCTGGCATTTGTTGCAGGCTGTCGCACAACTGGCGGTGGTGCTGGACAACATTGACCCGACATTATTGTGGCGAGGACGTTCGCCGACCCGACTGGATCTCGATAAGCCCTGCAAATTGCCGACATCCTGCTGGATGATCGATGGCGCACGTGCCTGGCCACGTCACGGTACTTTGCCGCGCCATGCCGGTCGTGCGATTACAAAGCCGTTGCAATTTTCGATGAACTCCGTTGGTATATCTGCAAATCAGGCACACGCAGACCAGACGGTGCTCCAGTACCTGAACAATATGCACGACATGGTTCAGGCACAACGCGACATCATGCTCACCATGCTCGGGCAACCGGACGTTGCTGGTCACCCGTCGTCGTTGAAACGCAGCGCCGGAACCTTGCTGGATCGTCAGCAAGCTCCGGTAGTTTCCGCAGCCGCCGCACCGGCCACCACAGCTGCGCCAAAAATCAATCTTCACGATACCTTGTTGGCAATTGTCAGCGAACGCACCGGCTACCCACCGGAAATGCTCGATGCGGATCTTGACCTTGAAGCCGATTTGTCGATTGATTCAATCAAGCGTCTGGAAATCATGGGCGAGTTGGCCGAGCGCATCGGCCTTCAGCAGCAACTCGGTGTTGAAGCTGATGCCATGCTGGAACTCCTGACGGCGCAGAAAACCCTGCATGCGATTGTTGCCTGCCTTCAGGAGAAATTGCCGGAGAAAATCCCGGCAGATGTCGACATGGGTGCGGCGGCATCGGTCAATGAGGCGGCCATTGCTCCACCGACAGGAGATGCCCGGCAGACATTGCTTGCCATCGTCAGTCAACGTACCGGTTATCCGGAGGATGCGCTGGATCTGGATCTTGACCTTGAGGCAGATCTGTCGATCGATTCCATCAAGCGGCTGGAGATTGTCGGTGAACTTTCCGAAAGACTCGGCCTTGAGCATCTGCTTGTCGACAAGGACGCCGCCCTGGAAACGCTGGCGACCCTGAAAAGTTTGCGCGCCATCGTCGACTGGCTGAAAGCCAACACGGGAAGCGAAACAACGCTGACTGCACCGGCAGTGAAGGCTTCTTCAGAATCAGGCAGCGTTGCCGCAGACGGCAAACAGATTGCCCTCTCGCGTTATGTCCTGAAAAGTACCGGGGCTCCGCAGGTGATCAATGGCCGCAATCAGTTTTCCGGAAAAAGTTTTCTGATCACCGACGATGGACTGGGCGTTGCCGCAAAACTGGCGGCAAGACTCGAAGCCTGCGGAGCCAATGTGCGCGTGATCGACTTTGTCGAACACGTTTCTCTACCCGACGATCTTGCGCAGGTTGATGGTCTGGTTCATCTGTTTGGTTTGAATCCTCTCTCTCGCGTGCGCGATACCAAACGTTTCTTCAATCTGTTGCGCGAAACGCTCCCGCATAAAACCGCCTGCTTGCTCGTCGCCAGCGGGCTGGGCGGTAGCTTTGGCCATTTCCGGATGAGCGGGCAAAAGACTTCAAATGATTTTGGCCATGGTGCCGGACTGGCCGGAATGCTCAAGACTGTTGTCAAGGAATGGCCAGACGTTCGTGTGCACTGTGTCGATCTTGATGCCAGGGAACCGGCCGATAATCTGGCGGCTTACCTGGAAGTCGAGTTGCTTTCAGATAATCCCCTGGCTGAAGTCGGCTACCGTGTCGGCAACCGGCATGTGCTCGAAGTCGTGAAATCACCGTTACGGCGCAACGATGCCATTGATCATTTGGCCCTCGACAGCGATTCAGTTATCTTGCTGACCGGCGGGGCGCGCGGCATCACGGCACAGCTTGCCATCACGCTTGCGCAGCGTTACAGATGTCAGCTGGAGCTTGTTGGTCGTTCGCCATTGCCAACATTTGCGGATACGGAAGCCACAATTGCGGCGCGTGACCTGAAGGGTTTGCGCCAGGCGCTGATTGCCGCGCATCCAGGCCTGAAGCCGGTCGAGGTTGAGAAGCGCTGCGCACAAATCATGGCGGCAAGGGACATTCATCAGTCGCTTGCCGCTATCGAAGCGGCTGGTGGAAAGGTTAACTATACGGCGCTGGATGTGCGCGACATCAAGACATTTGCTGCGCATATCCAGAGTTTGTATCAGCGTTACGGTCGCATTGATGGCGTCATTCACGGTGCCGGCGTTGTCGATGACAAATTGCTCAAGCATAAATCTACGGAAAGCTTCGAGCGTGTCTTTGATACCAAGGTGCGCAGCGCATTGATTCTGTACAACCTGATCCATGATGATGCAAAATTTGTGGTCTTTTTTTCCAGTGTTGCTGGAGCTTTCGGCAACAAGGGACAGATCGATTACGCCGCAGCAAACGATGCACTGGACAAGATTGCCCACGCTTTGCAGGCACGTCTGAAAGGGCGTGTGCTTTCGATCAACTGGGGGCCATGGGCAGGCAAGGGCATGGTGTCGGCAGAACTGAAGCGAGACTTTGCGCGCAAGGGAATCGGCCTGATTCCGGTGCGGGAGGGTGTCGATGCATTGTTGCAGGAGCTGCAATTTGGTACGAGAGATGATGTTCAGGTCGTGCTGATGTGTGCTGCACCCGAAAGCTTCAGCTTGGTGAATTGAGCCGGCTTTGGCGAAACAGAAACCAACCAGCGAAGCGATTGCCATTATTGGAATGGCATGCATCTACCCTGGTGCCGGCGATTTGTCGAGTTATTGGCGCAACATCGTCAATGGTGTCGATGCCATCGGGGATGTCCCTGAAGAGCGCTGGCCAGGAAAATTCTACGATCCGCAGTCGACGGAAGTCGACCGCTTCTATTGCCGTCGCGGCGGCTTTATCGATGCGTATGCAGATTTCGATCCGGTAAAGTATGGCGTCATGCCGAAGGCTGCGGCCTCGGCCGAGCCCGACCAGTTGCTTAGCCTGCGCATCGGTGTGGAAGCACTGAACGACGCTGGCTATGGCGCGCGCGATTTTCCGCGCGAGAAAACCGGCGTCATCATCGGCCGCGGCAATTACCTCAGTGCCGGGACATTGCGCCTTGAGCAGCATGTGCGCCTGGTCGAGCAAACCCTGCAAACCGTCAAGGATCTTCTGCCGGAGATTGCACCGGAACAGTTGCAGCAACTCCGTGAGCAGATCAAGCGCAAGCTCGATTACTACGGTCCGGATGTCGCCATCGGCATGATTCCGAATCTCGTGGCATCGCGCCTGGCCAACCGGCTCGATCTGCATGGCCCGGCGTACACGGTCGACGCCGCCTGTGCGAGTTCCCTGCTGGCCATCGAGCAGGCGTGCGAATCGCTGCGTTCCCGGCAGAGCGACATGATGCTGGCCGGTGGTCTGCACTTCACGCACGACCTGACTTTCTGGGCGACGTTTTGCCAGCTCGGCGCGTTGTCGCGTTCGCAGATGATCCGGCCATTTTCCAGCAATGCCGATGGAATCCTTGCCGGTGAAGGCATTGGTATTCTGGTACTCAAGCGAGTGTCGGATGCCGAGCGCGACGGCGACCGGATTTATGCGCTGATCCATGGTGTCGGCTCCTCCAGCGACGGGCGCAGCAGCAGCTTGATGGCGCCCGCCGTAGAAGGCCAGTTGCTGGCCCTGCAACGCGCCTGGCGGCAAACCGGACTCGATCCCGAGCAGATCGGTCTGGTCGAAGCGCATGGCACGGGGACGCCTGCCGGCGACCAGGCCGAATTGCAAACGCTCAAGGAATTTTTCGGTGCATGGCGTCAGCCGGTTGCACGACCGGTCATCGGTTCAGTCAAGTCCATGATCGGCCATACCATGCCGGCTGCAGGTGTGGCCGGCGTCATCAAGGCAGCACTGGCCGTATATCACGGCATTCTGCCGCCGACGCTGCATTGCGAATCGCCCCATGAACTGCTTGGCAAGACACGTTTTCGGGTGCTGCAAAAACACGAGCCATGGCAGGATGCCAGCGGTAAAAGAATCGCCGCAGTCAATGCCTTCGGCTTCGGCGGAATCAATGCGCACGTTGTATTGGGTGCGCATCGTGCAGAGCCTGCGCCATTTTTTGGTAATACAGCCGCGCTGCCGAAGGTCGTAACGATCGCGGCGCAATCACAAGCCGAACTGCTCGACCGCCTGCGCCAGCAGCACTGGGATCGTGAGCCTGGCGCAGGACAGTGGCGTCTGGCCATCATCGAACCAACAGCGAAGCGTCTCGAACTCGCGGCCAAAGTGGTTGGCAAGGGTGTCGCCTGGCATGGGCGCAATCAGATTTTCTTTTCCCGTGACGGCATGATCGCCGCCGGCGGCAAGTTGGCATTCATCTTTCCGGGTGTTGATAGCAGCTTCGAGCCGCAGGCGGAAGATGTGGCGGCTTATTTCAAATTGCCGCTCCCGGAATTTTGCACGAAGATCGATCCGTCGGAATCGCTGTACAAGGTTGTCCTCGGTCTTGGCAGGCTGAACCGTTTCCTGTTCGACATACTCGGCAGGCTGCGTATCAAGCCGGACGGCATGGCAGGACACAGCCTCGGCGAGTTCTGGGCGATGTTCGCCAGCGGCATGCTGGCGCAGGAGCGGGCCGACGCCATCATGGATGCGCTGGAGC
>DAOLZE010000100.1:0-8081 GCA_035426125.1 Rhodocyclaceae bacterium | reverse complement strand
GGCAACATGGACTCGATGGTCAATCGCTACACCTCCGACCGCAAGATCCGCTCCGACGATGCCTACACGGCCAATGCCGAAGCCGGCAAACGCCCCGATCGCGCCGTGATTGTTTACGCCCAGCGCTGCCGCGAGGCGTATGCCGGCAGCAATATCGTCATTGGCAGCATCGAGGCCAGCCTGCGCCGTATCGCCCATTACGATTACTGGTCGGACAAGGTACGCCATTCGATCCTGCCCGATTCGAAGGCCGACCTGCTGCTATTCGGCAACGCCGAACGGGCGCTGGTGGAACTCGCCCACCGCCTGGCGAAACACGAGCCCATCGCAGAAATTCGCGACCTGCGCGGCACTGCCTTTATGGTGCCGCACGACTGGCGACCCGAGGGTTGGGAAGAAATCGATTCGACGAGCGTGGACACGCCGGGTGCTGTCCACGCCCACCCCGATCCCTACGCAACCAGGCTGCCTGCTTCTCCAAAGGAAAAGAAGGTGGTGGAGCAAACAGCCTCCCAACCCATTCAAATCATCCCCCGCGCCGAACGTCTCGCCTCGTTCAAATCGTCGCGTGCCCACAGCGTCATCCGCCTGCCTTCCTACGAGCAGGTCAAGGACGACCCGGTGCTATATGCCCACGCCTCGCGCACCTTTCACCTCGAATCGAACCCCGGCAATGCCCGGGCTCTGGTTCAGTCGCATGGCACAGGACCGAGCCAGCGCGATGTCTGGCTCAATCCACCGCCGATTCCACTGACCACACCCGAGATGGATTACGTATATGACCTGCCCTACGCCCGTGCCCCGCATCCGGCCTACGGCACGGCGAAGATTCCCGCCTGGGAAATGATCCGCTTCTCGGTCAACATCATGCGCGGCTGTTTCGGTGGCTGCACCTTCTGCTCGATCACCGAGCATGAAGGCCGCATCATCCAGAGCCGTTCGGAGGATTCGATCCTCCATGAGATCGGGCAAATCCGTGACAAGACGCCGGGCTTTACTGGCACCATCTCCGACCTCGGCGGGCCAACCGCCAACATGTATCGCCTGGCCTGCCGGAGCAAGGAAATTGAATCTGCCTGTCGGCGCCTGTCCTGCGTGTTTCCCGACATCTGCGAAAACATGGGGACGGATCACGCACCGCTGATTCATATCTACTGCAAGGCGCGCGCTCTGCCCGGCATCAAGAAGATATTGATCAGCTCCGGCGTCAGATACGATCTTGCCGTGCGCTCACCGGAGTATGTCAAGGAACTGGTCACGCATCATGTTGGCGGCTATCTGAAGATTGCGCCGGAACATACCGAGGAAGGCCCGCTCGGCAAGATGATGAAGCCGGGTATCGGCAGTTATGAAAAATTCAAGGAGTTGTTCGAGAAATTCACCCGCGAAGCCGGCAAGGAACAGTTTCTGATCCCTTATTTCATCGCTGCCCATCCGGGTACCACGGACGAAGACATGCTGGCGCTGGCGCTATGGCTGAAGCGCAATCGTTTCCGCCTCGACCAGGTGCAAACCTTTCTGCCGACGCCACTGGCGATCGCCACGGCGATGTACCACACCGGGAAGAATCCGTTGCGCAAGGTCACGGCGGCCAGCGAGCCGGTGCAGATCGTACATAGCGGCCGCCAGCGCCGCATACACAAGGCATTCCTGCGCTACCACGATCCTGCCAACTGGCCGCTGCTGCGCGAAGCACTGCGCCAGATGGGACGCAGCGACCTGATTGGCAACGGCAAGCATCAGTTGATTCCATCGTTTCAACCCGGCGCTGCGCAGGCTGGATCCGTTGCGAACGGCAACACCAGACGGCCGCCCTGCAAGCCACGAAAACCGGCCGCAGTCAATAGAATCCGCAAACTCGCTAAATAATGCTCATTGACGTACCGCGCATCTATCGATAACATTTCATACGTTACTTGTTCTAGAGTTCTGTACGCTATGGCTGATACACTTTTTTGCTACCACTGCCGCATGCACCACCCGAAGGAAGAAATGCGCCAGATCGAAACCAAAGGCGGTAAACGCTGGCGCTGCATCAAGAGCATTGAAGCCACCAAGCAAGGCCGCGAGGCCCGCGAAGCCTTCGGCCGGCAGATGTCTGCCAACAACAAGGCCGAGGCTGAAAGCAAGGCGCGGCTGGTTCTCAACGCCGGGAAATAACTCCAGCAGCGGTGCAACGCCGCTTAGTTGTGCCGGGTTGTGCGGCCTTTCCTTTACTTGTCCGGTATTTCAAATTCCCTGAGGATGTCCTTGAATACCCGGACGACACTCAATCCCGGTTAGTTACCTGACGGCTCAGTGAAGGCCGCGCCAATGCGCCGAGAAAGGCGCCAAGCGCATTGATACCCGCATCCGCATATTCCATTTCATGATGGTGCGCAGTAATTTCATAGAATTCATGCGTCGCACCGATGCCGGCAACGATCAGGCCAACCAACGGCCAGGCCAGCCGTGGCAGGGCAAAGCCATATACGACGGCAATCAGCCAATAGATGCCCAGATGCGCCAGCCAGTGATACATGCCCTGGAATGCCTGCCCGGCATTCGGCCGCCCACCAACGGCGAACAGTGCCAGCGTCAGCGCCACGGCAGCGATACCGGCGACGATACTCAAACTATGTTGTGATTTTTTATTCATGGGTCAGCAGGGCAAAACAGGCATTGAAGAAGTTGCCTGCAATTGTGGTCATTTTTATCTCAAAGATGCGCTGCCGCCCATGACTGCCAGCGCCACGCATCCTGACACATTTCATCGAGGCCGCGCTGCGCCTTCCAGCCGAGCAGCCGTTCGGCGAGTCCGGGATCGGAATAACACTCGGCGATATCGCCGGGGCGGCGTGCCGCAATCCGGTACGGCACCGGACGACCGCTTGCCTGCTCGAAGGCACGCACCATCTCCAGCACCGAATAGCCGCGCCCGGTACCCAGATTGACGGTGAGCACACCCACCTGACGTTGCAGCGTCCGTAGCGCCGCCAGATGTCCCTGCGCCAGATCGACGACATGAATATAGTCACGGACGCCTGTGCCGTCAGTCGTCGGATAGTCGTTGCCGAAAATAGACAAATGTTCCAGTTTTCCAACAGCCACCTGTGCCACAAACGGCATCAGATTATTCGGAATACCGCTGGGATCTTCACCGATGATTCCGGAAGCATGCGCACCGACGGGGTTGAAATAACGCAACAGGGCGATACGCCAGGCAGAGTTGGCAAGCGCCAGATCGCGCAGAATATCCTCGGTCATCAACTTCGAGCGGCCATAGGGATTGGTCGCAGACAACGGAAAATCCTCGCGGATCGGCACGGCATGCGGATTACCATACACTGTGGCCGACGAGGAAAATACCAGCGTATTCACTCCCATCTCGGCCATCGTGGAAAACAGCGCAACGCTGCCGCAAACATTATTATCGTAATAGTGAAGCGGCTGGGCAACCGACTCGCCGACGGCTTTCAAGCCGGCAAAATGGATCACCGCACGACAACCGGCCAGCGCGGCGCGCATCGCCGAGACATCGCGGACATCCGCCTCGATGAATTCCGGACGGCGTCCGGCGATTTTTTCGATACGATCGAGAATCGATGCCTTGCTGTTGCTCAGGTTATCGACAATTCTGACGGCATGTCCGGCGCTGAGTAATTCAACGACGGTATGAGAACCGATATAACCGGCGCCACCTGTCACCAGAATCATGGTTGAAACCTTTCGCGTCGATTGAAGTATGGCTGGCGAAGTAAGGCACAAAGCAATCTATCGCCATCAAGCCGCATGCAGTTTACTCCCGCCGCGTCTTCTGGCGATCATTCCACCAATCACGTATCAAAAAAATCGGTTCCTCAGGCCCAGACATCCTTGTGATAGCGGCCGGCGACAGCTACCGCATCGAGATAGGTACGCGACTGTTCGGCGCTCATGGCACCCTGCGTGGCAATAATCTCCAGCAGCGCACGCTCAACATCACCTGCCATATGTGTGGCGTCACCGCAGATGTAGAACTGCGCACCGCGCTCCAGCCGCTCCCAGATCAGTACCTGTTGTTCCAGCAGACGATGCTGGACATAGATTTTCTCCGCCTGCGCCCGCGAAAAAGCGGTGAATAGCCGGATTGCACCCTGCGCCTCGTACATCTTCCATTCCTCAGCGTAGAGAAAATCCTGCTCGGGATGACGGCAGCCAAAAAACAGCAACGGTTGATTACCGTCATGCCATACGGATGCCAATGTCTTGCCGGCAGCTTCGGCCTGTTTGGCGAGATGCTGAATGAAGCTGCGAAACGGTGCGACACCGGTGCCGGGGCCGATCATCACGCAGCCAATCGGCGCATCCGCATTGGGGTCAATGGTACCAATGGATGGCGGACGAAAATTGTTATTACGTTGCAGAAATACATCCAGTTCGCCGCCAACTTCCAGATGCGTGCCAAGGTAGCAGGAGGCCAAGCCTTCGCGCGCCTTGCCATGTGTCTCATAGCGTACTACGGAGACGATCAACGATATTTTTTCGGCATCGACCAGCGGCGACGAAGCGATCGAATAGAAGCGCGGCTGGATCGCCGACAGCAGCGGCAACCAGTCACGCGCTTCAAATTGTGCAGCGGTTTCTGGAAAATCTTCGAGCAGATCGATGAGTTCGCGGCCTTGTGCATATTCGCGTGCAGTTGCCGCAACATCGTTGCCGTGCTGCGCCAGAAACTCCTGCCAGCGTGCCAGTTCCGCTTCATCACCAATGCGCGCGACGAAACGTTCAACGCGCTGACGACTGAGCGACTTGATGTCATAACGTGATAACAGGGCTTCTTCGAGCGTCAAACTGTCCTTGCCGATTTCGACCAGGGTGTCCGGATCCTGGTTCATCAATGCCAGCACACGCGCCACCAGTTCCGGTGCGTTATGCGCCAGCACACCGAGCGCATCGCCGGGCAGCCATTCCATGCGGCGCGGATCGGGGAAGTGGCGCAGATCGAGTTCCAGCGAAACAGTTTTCTGCAGCTCGTTATGCGTCATCATCGTACGCCCGACGATGCGTGCACGGCACGGATGTGCGCGTGAAATCTGCGCATTGCTTTCATATACGGCGTAGAAGATTTGCGCGGCGGTGTACAAATAATCCTCACCGCCACCTTGCTGCGTCAGCTTGATGTGGTTTGTACGGGCATTGGCGAGCTGCTCCTGCAATGCATCGAACCATTCGCCGAGTTGTGTTTCATCCTGCTGATCAACTTCGTGGCAAGGCAGCAATGCGCGCGCACCTGCCTTTTCCAGCAGGCTGTCGAGCGTCTGTCCGGCCTGGCAGAAATTCGGATAGGCACTGTCGCCGCATGCCAACACCATGTATGAGAGATTTTCCAGTGATGCATCCGGCTTATCTAATGCCTCCAGCCATTGGAAAAACTTTTTGGCATTCTCCGGCACTTCGCCATCGCCGGCTGTGGCGCAGAGAATCATGGCGAGTGGCTCGCGCGACCAGTCGATCAGCTCATGGGCAGCAAGGTCGAGCACGCGCGGGGAGAACGATGCGCCATCAAGTTTGGTTTCCGCCAGTTCCTCGGCAAGGCGCAGCGCGGCACTGCGGCAGAAACCGTATTCCGAACCGTAGAGAATCAGTAGCGGCAGGGCGTCAGGTGCGCTGCTGGCGAACTGGAACAATTCCTCGGCAGGATTCACACGCACCTGTTGCGCCCAGGCGTCCTGTACCTGCTGTGGCGTGATCGCCTGATCGCGCAGACAGACGCTATTGAAGGCACTCTTGCGCGAACTGTTTTCTGCGGCACGCATCCGATAGGCTGCATAACCGGCGGGCTGGCGCAGCACTTTCTGTTTGAAGAACTGCTTGCTCACCTCCCAGGCCAGTGGCAACGCGATATCCGGCCGCGCATAGGTCGACTTCGGCTTGACGCCGGTCATGATGGCGCCAAACTCGTTCATGAAGGCATCACCGGCCCGTTGTGCCAGCGTCGCCGCACCGTCAAGAAAATACGGGAAGCGGTAACTCATGCGCGCACTCATTGCGGAAGACTTGAAATCCTTGCCGAAGGCCGCCATCCATCGCTGGTGGTAGATCGCACAGGCATCGTCGCTGAAGTTTTTTTCGGCAAACATTTCCAGCACACGCCGCGCGGCGAGTCGGCCGCCGATCATCGCTGTGTGGATGCCTTCACCGGTAAGCGGATCAGTCTGTCCGGCTGCGTCGCCAACAACCATGAACTGCTGCATGGTGCTGCACTCGACGCCACCCATGCGCAGCGAAGCAGTGCGCACTGGTTCCAGATATTCGACGCGAGGCCCGAGCACACGCTGGATGAACGGATCGTTGAGTATCTTGTCCTCGTAGATACGCGCAGCCTCCTCAACCTTTGCCGCACCGCCGGGGATGATATAGGCACCGAGATCAATATCGTCGTTGTAATGGCGGAATAGCGCCACGTAACCGGGCAGGATGTATTCCGGAAACAGCAGCACACCGCCAGCCTTGAAGTTATGTGTGCCGCCCTTCACATACCGGCGTGCCGCCACCGCTTCAGGGCCACTTTTGACGATGCCGAGCATGCGCGCGAGCTTGCTGGTGGCGCCGTCGGCAGCGATCAGCATCCTGCATCGAAATTCACGTTCATCGGTACAGCGCACGCGCCAGACGTTGCCGCCCTTGCCGTCGTCGCCAAGCTCTGCACTTGTGACATTGGCTTCCTCGATCAGCTCGGCACCAGCTTCGGCGGCGCGGCGCGCAATGCGTTCGTCGCAGATCATGCGCTTGATGGCGAAGGTGCGATTCTCTGTCGATACTGCCGCATCGCCACCCTCACTGGTCATGTAATTTTCGCCATTGGGCGAGACGAAGCCACCAGATTTCGTATCCTGATACAGGCCATCGGCGACAATCTTCTGCAGCACGCCCATCTCTTCGAGGATATCCAGCGCCGGCGCGCACCAGGCGTCACCGCAATACTTGTCGCGCGGAAAGCGCGCCTTGTCGAGTAGCGCCACGCGCAGTTCGAGTCCGTGCTGGCGTGCTTCGTGCATCAGGTAATAAGCAGTCGTCGCCCCGCCAGGGCCGGCACCGACGACGATGACATCAAATTCGTTTTCTGTGCGGCGCATGGGGGTCTCCTTCAGTCAGTCGGGAAATAGTGCTTGTACATTTGCACACAATTTGCGTGCAATGTCGTCAAGCCGCATTTCTGGCGTGCAGTTTTAATGCCATAGTGCGATACGGACAATGAAAAACCGGATACCCAAGCTTGCGGTATCCGGTTGATTGACAGCCAATGATGCGCGGTTTGGCTTACACGCGGCGACGCTTGAGCAGGTATTCCTGCACCATCTTCGTTACCGCGATGCCGGACAGCGCGGATTGATGTGTACCCATGCCTTCGGCACCCGCATCGGCACCCGCAATGTAGAGCCCGCGGATCGGGGTTTCAGACTTGGGCTTCTCGGGGCCGCACTGGCCGACGATCTGCGCGAGACCAACGCACTCGCCACCGTGGCCAGGAATCACCGATTCACGCGTCAGGTTGCTGATCTCTTTGGGACCATTGCACTCCTTGCGCTCAATGGCTTCCCAGATTTCCGGGAAGTATTTTTCGACCTGTGCATCCATAACCTTGTACAGATGTTCGATTTCTTCGCCATTCGGATCGGCTGTGCACACTGTGCCGGAGACCAGTACCTGCTTTCCGGGAGGTGCGGCGTTTTCGTCGTAAAAGCTGTGGTTGCACATGAACAGGATGACTTCTTCAGGCATCTTGCCGTTTTTAACCGCACGATAGCGTTCGGTGTTGAGCCAGGAGTCGTCGGAATACATAACGTACATGCCGGTTTTCATGACGGGCTTGTTGAGGAAGTAACGGATGCTGGTAAATGCCCAGCCCGGAATCAAACCTTTGACGTAATTCACATAGCTCTTGTCGAAATGTTCTTCGCCGACCATTTTGAGTACGGTCGGCTGCATGCCGGCTGAACTGACCACCACGGGCGCACGGAACGTCCCTTTGTCGGTCACCACGCCGGTGGTAGCACCGTTTTCGATGAGAATCTTCTCAACTTTGGTGGTCGTCATAATTACGCCACCAAGCTTCTCGA
>DAOLZE010000099.1:0-8102 GCA_035426125.1 Rhodocyclaceae bacterium | reverse complement strand
CCTTGCCGGACCCGGATTCACCGCAAATGTAGACCGGCGCCTGACTGCGGGCGACTCGTTCGATCATGGCGCGTACCTGACTCATTGCCGGGGAATTGCCGACCAGCGCGTTTGCGGCCGAGGTGGCATTGTCATCGCTGCGCGCCGGTAGTCCGATGGCGGATTTCACCAAAACCCGCAGTTGATCGAGAGAAACTGGTTTCGCCAGATAATCGAAAGCGCCCGCCTTGAGTGCCGAAATTGCATTCTCCATGCTGCCGTGAGCAGTAATGACCGCCACCGGGAGATCCGCACAATGTTCGCTGATGTGGCGCACCAGATCGAGCCCTTCGCCATCCGGCATTCGCATATCGGTCAGACACAACTGGTATCGCGATTTTTCCAGCAGGTGCTTTGCTTCGGTGACACTGCCCACGCAATCAGCTACCAGGCCCATTCGAACCAGCGTCAAATTGAGCAGTTCGCGGATATCGGGTTCATCATCGACAACCAGCACGCGAATCTCGCTGCGGGTTCTGCGTTCAGTTTTCACCGGGAAGCTCCCTCTTGCCGATCAGACAGAAATGCGCGCCGGGCGCATTTTCATGGATCTCCAATTGTGCGCTGTTGGCTTCGCAGAGTTCACGTGCAATATACAACCCGAGACCGGTGCCGCTGCTGTGGGTCGTAAAAAATGGCTCAAAAACCTGTGCTCGCAATTCCGCATCAATACCCTCGCCATCATCGATGACATGCAATTCAGTGCGCCGTAAATACATTGGCGTTGTCACGGTGTGTACTTCGATACGAATGCTGCCGTGCTCACCACGGCAATGGCGTAGCGCATTACCAAGCAAATTCCACAATACCCGGTTCAAATGGCTGCGATCAAAGCTCAGTATGGCACTTTCGTCCAGCGCAAGCACGACGACCTTCGCCACATCTTTATTGTGGATGGCATACTCATCGAGAAATGTCCTGATATATGCGCCCAGATGCAACAATTCCGGTTGGGCCCGATCCCGCCGTCCAAGCTCCAATACCTCGCCGACCAGCAGATTCAGACGTTGGGTATTGTCACAGATAATCCGGGTCAGACGTTCGCGTATCTCGTCGCGCTGCTCTTCAGCAAGTAATTCCGCCGCGTAGCTGATCGACGAGAGCGGATTGCGGATTTCATGCGCCATATTCGCGGTTAGCCGTCCGAGCGCAGCCAGCTTCAATTGCTGCGCATGTGTCTGCATCTGATCCAGATCCTCGATGAAAATCAGAGCATTCCCACTGTCACCCGCAGGAAGAAAGCGCGCGCGCAACAGGCGGCCGCTTCCAGGAAGCCGAATACTTTCCGCCGCCTCGGAAAATTGCAGACTCCAGCGTACATAGTGCTCAGCAAGTACAGGGGAGAAGTCTGCAAGCGTCGGTGATGCGGACTCTCGTGCGCCAAGCAAAATTCCCGCCTGCGGATTAAATTGGCGCACCCTGCCCGCCGGATCCACGACCAGTACACCATCCTGCATGTCGCGGATAACGCGCTGGTTGATACGCAATTGATCCGCCAACTCTATGCCACGAAGACGTGCAAGTTCCTCATTGGCGCGAACCCGCTTGGCCAATAAATATGCGCTAATCGAGGTGGCAAAAAAACCGATGCTGGTAATTCCGGAACGCACAAAGTCCACAGAATCTGCGCCGAAATCCAGTACGCGATAGGCTTGTTCAATCAATATAGCCAGGGTCGCAATTGCCGCGAAGAACAGCGACAAACGCCCCTGCCCAACCAGACCGGCCCCCGCCAGTACCACCAGTAACATGAAAGCCATGCCACTTTTGGCACCACCGCTGGCATACATCAGCAGGGTCAGCATGGTGATGTCGACGGTTACCTGCACCGTCAAGTGCAAATTGAAACTATGCCTGAATTGTTTCAGGGTGAAAAAAAACAGTAGCGCCAAAAATAGATAGACAAACGTGACCTCGGCAAACAATTCTGGATCCTGCGATCCGAAGCTCTGCGAATAGCCGAAGAAAAAAATGGCGCCGGCAAATACCATGACGACGCCAAGGCGATACCAGCTGAAGAAATACAGGGAACGCCAGAAAGTTTCCGGCAAGTCTGAAGCCGGAGCAAGGCCGGCAAAGGAATTTTCAGTGTTCGCGCTCACGGGAACCAAGTCTGCGGTGTTCTTCGCAGCAAAAACTCTGTCCGGCGGACGACAGGCTTTCACCTTGCGGAAAATTTACTCCGCACTGCGCGCACGAAACCATTTTATGAGTATCAGCAGCAGTCGCAGCCGAAGTGGGCGAAGGACGTCCGCCCTTCCGCTTGCTTCGCAGAAAGAAATAAAAAATCAGGCCCAAAAATCCGAGAATCAGCAGCTTCCGCATAAGTGCACTATGGATACAAAGAGTGGCAGGCCAAGCAGGGCATTGCCCAAAATTGCGTCAACTCCATCAAGATAAAGACTCGACAGGCTCAGTCTGAACGGAACAAATTTTAATTGTTCCTCGTTTCCCTAAAGCTATGGGGTTCCCGCAGCATCATGCCAAAGGCGCAGCCGCTCAAGGGTGATCCGGTCCGCTTGTGGAAGCACCATGCAGGCGCCATCAAAATTTTCGTTGATTGTGTAATCACTGACCGTGATCACGGTCGGGATACCCGCCGCGATACTGGCGGCCAGACCATGCGCCGAGTCTTCGACGGCCAGACAATCGCACGCCGGCAAACCGAGCGCCTTCAGCACCCAGAGATAAATATCAGGTGCGGGCTTCTTGGCCGACACAATATCCCCGGATGCGATCACCTCAAACCAGGTATCGGCCTTTGGGCCTAGATTCGCCCGCAGCAGGCCGGCCACATTCTGCGCTGTCGAACTGGAAGCGATCGCCAGACGCAATCCCTCCGTGCGCGCCTCGCAGATCAACTGACCAATGTCGGCGCGCAGCGGTATTGCTCCAGCGCCAAGCAAGCGCTGATAATTGCGTGTCTTGATCTCATGAACATGCTGCAGAAGTTCCTCGAAATCAGGCCGGGAATGGGTGGCAAGGTCGAAATGCTCAGCATAATGACGAATGCGCTCTTTGCCACCGGCGATGTTCAACAAAGTACCGTAGAACGTCTCGTCCCAATGCCATGGCAGACCGGCTTCGGCAAACGCCGCATTGAAAGCTGGTCGATGCCCATCGCGCTCGGTATTGGCCAGCGTGCCATCGACATCAAAAATCAAGGCGCGTAACGTCATTTGGAGCACTCTTTTGATAAAGGCAACGAAAACATTTTAACGCGATTCGCCTGCGCTCCAACCACAAATTTTTATCCGGCGAGCCGCATGTTTGCTGGAAAGGCTGGTGGGGCGATAGATGTAATGTTAAACTGGCGATTGAGGCAAAAGGGGCGCCCGACGCTGAAATATCGACATATCCGGGCACCAAAATTTTGGAGGCAAGACGCATTTGAAGCCCACCGACATCAGTGTTCCTGATTATTTCCACAAGGTTGTGGACTGCCAGTGGGCCTGCCCGTCCCACACTCCCGTTCCTCAGTACATTCGACTGATCGCCGCCGGACATTACTCGGGCGCCTACATGATCAATTGGCGCTCCAACGTTTTCCCCGGCATTCTTGGTCGTGTTTGCGATCGACCTTGCGAGCCGGCTTGCCGGCGCGGCCGCGTCGACAAGGAGCCAGTCGCAATCTGCCGCCTCAAGCGCGTAGCCGCCGATTTCAAGAATGACATTCATGAATATCTGCCAACGGCCCCTGCCAAGAAAAACGGCAAGCGCATCGTCTGTGTCGGTAGCGGTCCTGCCTCCCTGACGGTGGCACGCGATCTGGCGGTGATCGGCTATCAGGTAACCGTATTCGACAATGGCAAGACCCCTGGCGGCATGATGCGCAGCCAGATTCCAAAATTCCGCCTGCCGGATAGCGTCATCGACGAGGAATGCAACTACATCCTCAACCTTGGCGTGGAAACGCGCTTCAATCACTGGATCAAAAGCCTGCGTGAATTGCTGGCAGAAGATTGGGATGCCATCTTTGTCGGCACCGGCGCGCCGCGTGGCCGCGATGCCGACATCCCCGGTCGCCAGGAAGCGGCGGCAAACATCCATCTTGGCATCGACTGGCTGGCAAATGTCGCCTTCGACCATATCCACAGCATTTCAAAGCGCGTCATCGTCCTCGGTGGTGGCAATACCGCCATGGACTGCTGTCGTTCGGCGCGACGCCTCGGCGGCGAAGACGTCAAAGTGGTGGTACGCAGCGGCTTCGAGGAAATGAAGGCCTCGCCGTGGGAAAAGGAGGATGCCATACATGAAGGTATCCCCATCCTCAACTTCCTTGTCCCGAAGGAATTCAAGCACGACAAGGGCAAGTTGATCGGCGTGCTGTTTGAAAAGGTGCGCGCCGAATATGACACCAAGGGACGCCGCAGCCTGTTGCCGACCGGCGAACCGGACGTGCTGATGGAATGTGATGAAGTGCTGGTAGCGATCGGCCAGGAAAACAGTTTCCCCTGGATTGAACGCGACATTGGCCTCGAATTCGATAAGTGGGATATGCCGGTCCTCAATCAGCAAACGCTGCAATCCTCCCTGCCGAAAGTTTTCTTTGGCGGCGACGCAGCGCTTGGACCGAAGAACATCATTACCGCAGTTGCACAAGGACATGAGGCCGCGATATCCATCAATAATTTCTGCCACGGTAAGGATGTCGCAAAGCGGCTCCCGCCGACGGTTAATCTGGTCAGCCAGAAAATGGGCATCCACGAGTGGAGTTATGACAACCAGGTTTCCGAGGACTTGCGCAAGAAGGTACCGATAAAGCCACTCGAAAGCGCCCTCAAGAACATCAAAATCGAACTGGAACTCGGCTACGATCCGCGGCTGGCTTACGCCGAGGCCGAGCGCTGCCTCAATTGCGACATCCAAACGGTATTTACGTCGAAGACCTGCATCGAATGCGACGCCTGCGTCGACATCTGTCCAACCGAATGCATCACCTTCACCAACGATGGCGAAGAAGATGATTTGCGTAGCCGTCTCAAGGCCCCCGCCGAAAATACCCAACAGGCGCTATACGTTGCCGATCAGTTGAAAACCGGCCGGGTCATGGTCAAGGACGAGAATGTTTGCCTGCACTGCGGTATGTGCGCCGAGCGCTGTCCGACCGGCGCATGGGACATGCAGGAATTTTTCATGGAAATCGCTCAAGCCGGAGCGGAGGTTCGCAAAACATGAGTACAGCTCAGGCTATCCAGTCCTGCAACGATTTCGTCATCAAGTTTGCCAATGTTAACGGTTCCGGCTCGGCTTCGGCCAATGACCTGTTTGCCCGCGCCATCATCCGCATGGGAATCCCGGTAGCACCGCGCAACATTTTCCCCTCGAACATCCAGGGGATGCCGACATGGTACGAAATGCGCGTCTCCGCCGACAACTGGCTGGGGCGTCGCGGCGGTTGCGACTTTATGGTGGCGATGAACCCGCAAACCTGGGACAGGGATGTCGCCGAGGTCGACCCCGGTGGCTACCTACTGTACGACTCAACCAAGGAACTGCCGCGCTCAAAATTTCGCGACGACTTGACGGTGATCGGCATTCCACTCACCCAGTTGTGCAATACCGAATACACCGATGCGCGCCAGCGCCAGTTGTTCAAGAACATCATGTATGTCGGTGCGCTGGCTGCGCTGGTCGACATGGATTTCGCCGAAGTGGAAAAGTTGATTGGCGAACAGTATCGCGGCAAGGAAAAGCTGATCGGTGCCAATATCAATGCGCTGAAAATTGGCTTCAACTATGCCAGAGAACACTATCAATGCCCGATCGGCCTTAAACTGCAGCGCGCCGATATGATCGGCGACCGCATCTTCATCGACGGCAACAGCGCCTGTGGTTTGGGCGCGGTGTACGGCGGCGCAACTGTGGCGGCCTGGTATCCGATCACCCCGTCGACCTCGGTCATCGAGGCCTTCTCCAGCTACTGCCGCAAATTCCGCACCGATCCCGATACCGGTGCCGGCCGTTATGCCGTAGTGCAAGCCGAGGACGAACTGGCTTCAATCGGCATGGTCATCGGTGCCGGATGGAACGGCGCACGCGCTTTCACCGCCACTTCCGGACCAGGCATTTCACTGATGCAGGAATTCTTCGGGCTGGCTTACTTCGCCGAGATTCCGGCGGTGATTTACGACGTGCAGCGCGGCGGCCCCTCCACCGGCATGCCGACGCGTACCCAGCAGTCCGATCTGCTCTCCTGCGCCTACGCCTCGCACGGCGACACCAAGCATGTGTTGATCTTCCCCGAAGATCCCTACGAATGCTTCGAACTTGGGGCCCAGGCCTTCGATCTGGCCGAGCACTTGCAGACCCCGGTTTTCGTTCTCCTCGATCTGGATATCGGAATGAATGACCGTCTCTGCAAACCGTTCGCCTGGGATGACAACCACATCTATGATCGCGGCAAGGTAATGGGCGAAGTGGAACTTGAAGCCGGCAAGGATTTTGGCCGCTACCTGGATGTCGATGGCGATGGTATTCCCTACCGCACCATCCCCGGCACACACCCGTCGCATGGCGCTTTCTTCACGCGCGGCACAACGCGCAACGCCTATGCCAAATATAGCGAAGCCGGCAGCGACTATGTCTATAACATGGAGCGGCTGCGGCGCAAATTCGACACGGCACGAAACCTGGTTCCTGTGCCGATTCTTCGTGTGGCGCAACAGGCTACACACATCGGCGTGATTTATTACGGATCCACCAGCCCGGCCATGCAGGAAGCCAGCGCCCTGCTCGATGCCCAGGACATTCATGCAGATACGTTGCGCGTTCGCGGCTTTCCGTTCTCCGACGAGGTACTGGACTTCATCGAAAACCATGAACAGGTATTTGTCGTCGAGCAGAATGAAAGTGCGCAGTTGCGCGCCCTGTTGATCAACGAAGGCGAATTCGATCCAAAGAAGCTGATCCGCGTCCTGCATTACGATGGCACGCCGATCACCGCACGCTTCATCGCTGGAAAAATCTCCGCCGCGCTGTCCGACGCCAAGGTCAGCCCGCTCCGCCAAAAGGTGGCTTCATGACCTATCTCGCCAAACCAAAACTGCTGCGCCCGGACACGCCGAAAAACGCGCTCGGCTATACTCGCCGCGATTACGAAGGTGCCATCTCCACGCTGTGTGCTGGCTGTGGCCACGATTCGATCAGCGCCGCCATCGTCCAGGCAGCCTTCGACCTCGACATCCAGCCACATCGGGTCGCCAAGCTGTCCGGCATCGGCTGTTCATCGAAGACACCAGATTATTTTCTTGGCGCCTCACACGGCTTCAATAGCGTACACGGCCGGATGCCCTCGGTGCTGACCGGCGCCGCGCTAGCCAATCGCGATCTGCTCTATCTCGGTATTTCCGGTGACGGCGACTCCGCATCCATCGGCATCGGCCAATTCGCTCATGCCATGCGCCGCAGTGTTAACATGACCTACATTGTCGAAAACAACGGCGTATATGGTTTGACCAAGGGGCAATTCTCGGCGACCACCGACAAGGGGTCGAAAAACAAGCGCGGCGTTGTCAACAACGATAGTCCGATCGATCTTGTCGCGCTCGCCCTGCAACTTGGTGCAAGCTATGTTGCACGCAGCTTCTCGGGTGACAAGGAACAACTGGTTCCGCTGATCAAGGGCGCCCTGCGTCACCACGGACCGGCGCTGATCGATATTCTCAGCCCCTGCGTTACCTTCAACAATCACACCGGCTCCACCAAGAGTTACGATTACGTACGCGAACACAACGCGGCGGTGAATCGTCTCGACGTGATTCTCTCGCGCGACCCCATCGAGACCTCCTATCCAGCCGGATCGCTGCGCCGCGTCGTCCAGCATGACGGCTCGGTGCTGCACCTGCGCAAACTGGCCGACAATTACGATCCTACCGATCGCATTGGCGCCATGAACTATCTACAGGAACGTCATGCCCTCGGCGAAATTGTCACGGGCCTGCTATTCGTCGACAGTAGCGCGGAAGACATGCACACGCATCTCAACACTGTGGCGCATCCACTCAACACGCTCGCTGACGACAAACTCTGCCCGGGCAGCAAGGCACTCGAGGCACTCAACG
>DAOLZE010000098.1:0-8218 GCA_035426125.1 Rhodocyclaceae bacterium | reverse complement strand
GTCATTCCCGCAAAAGCGGGAATCCAGCTTTTGCCTGAAAACATGGATTCCCGCTTTCGCGGGAATGACGTATTCGAGATTAGGTCATCGATCCTTTGGGACTCTCCACTTCAGCGGGATTATGTTGATTTTTGCGGCATTGGCTTGTCCAATGCCCGCCTGGGCATTCGATCCGCTGCTGGCGATGCCTGATGCGCTTGAGATGGGCGTGACATTGCCGGGTGATACCGTACCACCACCCTGCCCGGTGCAAAAGGATTTTTCGACACCCCTGACACTCGGCGAGGCGGCGGATCTGGCACTGTGCAACAACCCGCAAATCCAGGTGGCCTGGGCGAATATCAAAATTCAGGCTGCCGCACTGGGTGAGGCGCGGTCCGCCTATTTGCCAACGCTGTCGGGCAGCGTGAGCCGGATCAACGACGAAATCCGCTATCCGGGTACCGATATCGCACCCGCCACAATTAACCGCAATACTGCGACGGCGGCACTCAACTGGCGCATTTTCGATTTTGGTGGACGTGCCACCAATCGGCTGGCGGCAGAAGATTTGCTGGCGGCGGCACTTGCCAGCCACGACGCGACGCTGCAAAAGACCTTGGCAAGCGTGATCGAAAGCTACTTCGATGCTGTGACAGCGCGCGCCCTGGCTGTTGCCAGAACGCAAAACGAAGAGATTACCGGTAATACGCTCGCTTCGGCAAAAAGGCGCGAAGAGAAAGGGGCCATCTCGCGGAGCGATACATTGCAGGCGGCAACGGCGCACGCCCGCGCCATCCTGGAAAAAAATCGTGCAGAAAGCGCTTATGAAAAAGCGCTGTCCGTGCTGGGTAATATCATCGGCATTTCCGGCGCAACCCGTATAACGATAACGCTTCCCGAAAACCCGGATGAGAAGGCCAAAGGAAAACTCGACGAGCTGAATATATGGCTAGAAGATGCCCAGGGGAAACATCCGGCAATCATTGCGGCACGCGCCAGGCTGGATGGGGCTAGGCGCAAGGCTGAATCCATCGATTCAGATGGCTGGCCGACGCTTGATTTTTCCGGCAACTATTATCAGAACGGTCGCCCCGGACAATCGCTGACGCCATCGAGGGTACATGAAACAACCCTCGGCATTGTTCTGACGATTCCACTCTTCGAAGGGTTCTCGAGAACTTACAAAGTACACGGCGCGCAGGCTCAGATTGGACAAAAAGAGGCCGAACTCGCCGATACCGAGCATCAGGTATCGATGGAAATCATCAAGGCGTATGCCGACGCCAAAGCCGCACGACAGAATCTTCGCGCATCAAATGATCTGCTCAATGCCGCTCAGGATGCACAGTCCGTCTCGCAGCACAAATATGACAAACACGCAGCCGATATTCTTGAAGTACTCAATACACAATCGGCATTGGCCGATGCCCGGCAAGAGCGTATCCGCTGTCTGGCCGAATGGAATTCGGCACGTCTGCGACTGCTGGCAAGCGCCGGGCTGATGGGGCGAGCGGCTGTAGAGTAAGGAGGAATCCGTTCGGATAGAATGGCCGCTCCATATCGTTCAGGAAAGTCTTGCCTTGACCGCTACCACCCTGATTTTTGGCTGGGGCAATCCAAGTCGCGGCGACGATGCGCTTGGCCCGTTGTTCATTGAGCAGTTGGAGGCGCTGGCCTTGCAACATCCTGAATGGGGCGCCCTCGAATTCCTTTGTGACTTTCAGCTTCAGGTGGAACACGCGCTGGATTTGCGCGGGCGGCAACGTGTGTTGTTTGTCGATGCTGGTCTGCCGGCTGGTGCGCCATTCAGTGTCGAAAATATCGGCCCGGCTCGCGATGCCAGTTTTACCAGTCATGCCATGACGCCGCAGGCAGTGCTGCATGCCTGGACGCTGCTGGAACGTCAGGCGCCGCCTGCCACCCTACTCCTGCGCATCCGTGGCGAGCAGTTCGGACTGGGTCTGGAAATGAGCGCGGCGGCTCAGGAAAACCTGGCCGCCGCGCTGGCTTGGGCAGAGAACTGGCTCAATGGCGATGATATGCGCCAGCCAGATCAGAAAACTACGGCGTCAGTACCACCTTGACGCTGCTATCGACCGAGGTCTTGTCGATATAGCCGATGCCGTTCGGTGTCGAAGCGATGAACCGCTTCACCTCGACATCCGAGCCAAGTTCCTTCAGTGGCTGCGCCTTGCCGGTAAATACCAGCTTAGCCCAGTACGCCTTCAACTGCGGGCCTTCCTTGCCTGTCACCTTTTGATAAAAAACTTCACGCACGGCACGGCTGTCGGTCTGATCAACGCCGATCATCTCGTTCGACTTGCCGAGAAAGATGCTGGATATCTGTTCCTGTGAAGGTGTATTCGGGTTCTTTGGATTGACAATCACCGCTACCGATTGGGCCATCGCCGGCAACGCTGTAGCCAGGAGAACGCTTGTAAAAATCAATGATTTTTTCATATTAGGCTCCCCTGCTTATCAAAATACAAAATCGAGATTGACCGTGATCAGATTTACGCTCTGATCGGTCGTCATCCAACTCGCGCTTCTCTGCGTGTTCACAAACTGACCACCGTTGGTCGTCGCAAAGGAACCTGGTTTGAATACTCGGTCATATTGAAATTTCAGCGCCATGTTTTTATGAAAATCATAACGAACGCCGAATGAAGCGGTGTGCTGGGTAATCCGGTCACCCGCCAGTGCCGTATCAAGACCATTGATGAGCTGGGTTAGGCCATCCAGTTGAAGTGCCTGCGGGCAAGATGGATCGATCATCGGGTTGCCATAACATGCCATGGTGAGTGCACCAGGGAATGGCGATGCCGCTGGTGGATGACTGAGTGGCGACGTTACCGTTTTGCTTCTGCTGTAAGAGGCAAAGGGGGTAAAGTTCCCGATACGGTAACCGGCCAGGACAAACCATGCATTGGCGTCCTGAACGACTGGGCTGTCTGCCCTGCGTTCCGCATACTCACTCTGCACGAGCCATGTGTCTGAATCGTAGGCATAGCTCAGATCCAGTATGTGTCCATCAACTCCCTTGAAACGGGTATTGGCAACAGGATAACCAATCATTGGCCCGACAGTCGGAACCAGTGATTGGTATAACTCAGTCGGTGTGCTCTGCGACCCCTCCAGTGCGAGATCGAGTTTGAATTTCGAGTAGCCGAAATGAAATGTCGAAGCACCGTTCTCATAGTTGAGGTTACCGATTGTGGCTGGGCCATCTACGCGGGCAGCGTTCAGTTTGTCCTTGACATGCCCCCCCGTCAGTCCTGCTGATAACGTGCCACCACCCACTTCAAACCGGGTACCGACATTGATGCCATCGATATGGTTGATCGGATTCAGGCTATACACATCCCAGGGTTGCCGTGTCGGCGTCTGTGCATAACCAACGTTGCGATACTCCGATACTGCGAAGATCGGCGCCACGACCCGGCCGAGCCGGACAAATGTATCCGGCGTTGCCTGATACTTCAGGTTTGCCCACTCGAACTGGGGCCGGTAGCTGTTGTCGGCGCGATAGTCGGAGACCACCTGCAATACCCCGCTCAGTCCGTTGCCAAAATTTGCCGCGCCTTGCACGCCAGCCTTGGTATCAACGCTCATCCCGGAACTGTGCGTGCGTCCCACGCCTTTGGGTGCATAGAGACTGGCTGCATAATCGGCGCCATCGTTGTTGCTATGTGTCCAACCCAGCGTACCGAAACCGCTGAAGGCAAACTCCGTGTCTGCGTTTGCCGTCCCCATTGACAGTAGTCCGACCAAGGTCAGCGCTGCTGCCGGATATGTTTTTTTCATATTGCGTCCTCTCCCGATTGATAAAAATGCATCGCCCTTGTGCATACGAAAATCAGGGTTTCTCATTAAGAACCACTGAACGCGGCATTCACGCTTTCACGGGAATGCCGCATTCTATATTTGCTTCGTACTTGTTGATACTACCATTTGCCATCGTCCGATGGCTTGTTTCATGATACGACTGATGGTGAATCACGCTTCCTTGCGGGTTCGGGCCTGGGCAAAACGTTCGCGAACGGCATTGGCTGCAATAACGGCCTGATCGGAATAGCCTGGCGTGACCGCGGTCTCGCTTTTGCGCCGCTCGGATTCCTGCACCAGCGTTTTGCGCGAGAGCAGTGAAACCAGGAAGCAGGAAATTGCGCCGCCCGTCAGGCACAGCAACAAAATAGCCTGGAAGAAATCACGTTCCTGTTTCCAGTAGTAGCCAGCTACCGCCAAACAGAGGCAGGCTACCAGCAGCCAGGTCAGCATCGAAACGACGGCGTCGCGGCCGCCATGCCGGTAGATGGAGAAAAACTGAAGAATGAAGACGCCGATGAAAATCATCGATGCGCCGATGCTTGCGACCTTGTCCAGCGGAACATCCTGAAGGTTGGCGGCGGCGGGCATCAAAATGGTGAAAATATGCATCAGGGAAACAGTATCCATGCGTTTTCTCCTTTTCAAGCGATGAGTGCAACGATGCGAGATTCTGTAATGATTACAGGCGAACCTTCGTCATTCTATACAAGTATGATTTTCAGAGCACCATGCGGCCAAGCCACCATGCCAGCGCAGCAATAAGAGCGCTGCACGGAATGGTGAGCACCCAGGCCCAGACGATGCTGCTGGCGACCCCCCAGCGCACGTTGCGCACACCGCTCGTTGAGCCGACACCGACAATGGCGCCGGTAATGGTATGGGTGGTCGATACCGGAATGCCCAGTGCTGTCGCCAGAAACAGGGTCAGCGCGCCGCCAGTCTCGGCACAAAAGCCGCCGACCGGTTTCAGTTTGGTGATTTTCTGGCCCATGGTCTTGACGATGCGCCAGCCACCAAACATCGTGCCGAGGCCCATTGCCAGATAGCAGGAGATGATGACCCACACCGGTGGAGAGGTGTCGGTGCTTGACGCATAGCCGGCAGCCATCAATAGCATCCAGATGATACCCATGGTTTTTTGTGCATCGTTGCCGCCGTGGCCAAGACTGTAGAGTGATGCGGAAACCAGTTGCAGACGGCGAAACCAGCGGTCGACGCGTTGCGGTGTTGAATGGAAGAACAGCCAGGATACCGCCAGCATCATCAGCGAACCGAGCAGAAAACCAAGCAGCGGTGAAATCAGGATGAAGGCGATGGTTTTGCCGACACCCGACCAGACCAGCGCGCCAAAGCCTGCCTTGGCCGCGCCCGCGCCAACCAGTCCGCCGATCAGGGCATGCGAGGAGCTCGATGGAATACCAAAATACCAGGTGATGAAATTCCAGGAAACAGCGCCGATCAGCGCACCGAACACGACATAGTGATCGACGATGGCCGGGTCGATGGTGCCCTTGCCGATGGTCGACGCCACTTTCAACTGGAATACGAACAGGGCAACCACATTGAAAAATGCGGCAAAGGCAACCGCCTGGTGTGGTTTCAGGACGCCTGTTGAAACAACTGTGGCGATCGAGTTTGCGGCGTCGTGAAAGCCGTTCATGAAGTCGAATACCATCGCCAGAGCGACCAGTACGACGACGACCCAGAGGCCTATCTCCAGCGAATGCATGTGTCCTGCCTGCCTGTTCGAGAATGATAAATCAGGAGTTTTCGAGGACCAGGCCCTCGATGATGTTGGCTACGTCCTCGCAACGGTCGGTGATGGATTCCAGCAGTTCGTACAGGGTTTTCATCTTGATGACCTGGCGTACTTCCGGTTCTTCGCGGAACAGGCGCGAGATCGCCGAGCGCATGACGCGGTCGGCGTCGGATTCCAGCTGATCGATTTCCTGGCAGGTCTTGAGAATGGCCTGGGCATGCTCCATATTCGGCAACAGCGCGACAACGATCTTGACCCGCTCGCAGCATGACAGACATATGTCAGCAAGTTGCCGCGCTTCCTGCGAAACATTGCGGATATCGTAAAGAACGAGGGACTCGGCGACATCCTGAATCAGGTCGAGAATGTCGTCCATACGCGAAATCAGCTGATGGATGCTATCGCGGTCAAACGGTGTGATGAAGGTGCGGTGTAGCAGCGTAACGGTTTCGTGGGTGATCCGGTCAGCGCGGGTTTCAATGCCATCGATGACCTTGGCATGCACATCGGCAGTTTCGACCGTGACGCCAAGGTTGGCGATCAGGGAGGACAGCTCCTGACCGCCAGCGACAATCAGATCTGCATGAGTGTTGAACAAGTCAAAAAACTTGCCCTCCAGGGGCATGAAGCGTGCAAACATCGCGGTTTATTTGTCTGAATGCGGAAGATGCGATATTACCAAGTTTTTTAGCCTGTCGAGGATTTTTAAAACACGGGAACTGCGTGGAAGGTAGAACAGCGCACTACGCTACGGCAACGCTCTTGCGATGCGAAAGCCATCAAAATCAATGCGTTTGTCGGCGCGGTCACCGAAGCGGACGGCAGCGCGCAGGTAATTCGGTACGTCGAACCACGAACCGCCACGGACCACACGCCGTTTGCAGTCGCCATCGAGCCATGCACTGCCGTCGGACGGGGCACCATGGTAGTTGTCGTGCCAACAATCCTCCGTCCATTCCCATACATTGCCGTGCATATCGTAAAGGCCGAAGGCGTTGGACCTCTTGCTGGCAACCGTGCGCTGTCGGTCGCCTACATTTTTGTCATACCAGGCGTATTCGCCAATGTGTTCGATACCGTCACCGAAATGGTAGCGTGTGCGGGTGCCAGCGCGTGCGGCGTATTCCCATTCGGCTTCGCTGGGAAGGCGATACACGCCACGGTCGGTCTTTGGTTTGCTCCGGTTCAGCCACTGGATGAAGGTCTGGGCATCGTGCCAGCTTATTTGTACCACCGGAACATGGTCGCCCATGGCATCGTTGTATTTTCTGAAATTGCCGTCCACCGGCCAGTCTGTCGCCTGGATGAAGCGCTTGAACTGCCCGAGCGTGACTTCGGTTGTCGCCAGCTGAAAAGACCTGACGCTGACCAGATGCTGCGGGGTTTCGTCATCGTAGGCTTCGGCATCGCTGCCGGCGCCGGAAGGACATGCGGTGCCGGCCGCCGCACCTCCCGGTGACGCATGTCTGTTCGACTGACCGGCCGAAAGCTTGCATGATCCCATGTAGAAACTACCGGTCGGAATGTCTACAAATTTCATGCCGACATGATTTGTGAATACTTCTGCATGCGCTACCGCAGCAATAAGCCAGAGCAGATTGATAACGTGTCGACAAAGGCTTGACAGGACGCTCTTCATGTTCGGTTTCTCGGATGGGAAAGGCAGGCTATCGGCTTTGGCTACGGCGATTTTATCCTACAAGGCAGGTATTATCCCCATGCCCCTGCTCCCCTGAACCGTATATTCGCGCCGCCTGCCTGCAACAGAATCGATCCATGCCATGAAAGTAAGACGATGAGCGACATTTTTACCCCCTTCGACTCCCCTGCCCTGAAAGCGCCTCTCGATGGAGAATGGGCGGCCAAGCGGGAACTGGCCGAGGCCACCCGACAACTGATCGAGACGCTGGTTACCACCACCAGCGACGAGGGAACCCTGCAGGCCGTTACCGCCAACCTTCGCCGACAAGTCGAGACACTCGCCGCTGCACCGCGCCTGTTGGGACGCAAGGCCTTCGAGGAAATTGAAAACGGCCGATTCGGCACATTGACGAGCCTCGGCTATGAATTGAATCCGCTCGATGGAAAATCAAACCCGATCTCTCCGCCATTCAGTATCTGGATCGACGGCGATGTCGCCCACGGTCGCACCACGCTCGGCTGGCAATACGAAGGCCCACCGGCCACCGTGCATGGTGGCTTTGTCTGCGCGATCTTCGACCAGTTCCTCGGCATCGCGCAACTGATCACCGGTCAGCCCGGTGTCACCGGCACACTGACGACACGCTTCCATCGTCCCACACCACTGAATGTCGAATTGAAGCTGGTTGGTCGCGTCAAGGATGTCAAGGGGCGCAAGAACATTCTCACCGGAGAAATATGGGCTAATGATGTGATGACTGCAAGCTGCGAGGGACTGTTCATCCATATCAGCAAGGAGCGGTTTCTGCAGATGCGCAATGGTGGCTGATCTGCAAAAACACGCTTCAACCCAGGAACGCGCCGATGAGGGAAACACTTAACACCTCCAAATTTAGTCATTCCCACTTTCGCAGGAATGACTTAAAACAAGGCTGCCGTGACCCTTGGTTGACGAGTGCGCACACGCTCCACGCACACTCTCCGCAATTGCTGGCATAATCAATTTAT
>DAOLZE010000097.1:0-8242 GCA_035426125.1 Rhodocyclaceae bacterium | reverse complement strand
GCAGCGATGCCTTCTCCACGGCCGGTGAAGCCGAGATATTCGGTGGTCTTGCCCTTGATATTTACAGCATCAGCGGTGATGCCGAGATCGGCGGCAATATTCGCCTGTATGGCTACAGCATGCGGTGAAATTCGCGGTGCCTGAGCGATGATCGTCGCATCGACGTTACCAACACGCCAGCCAGCCCGATGCACCAGTGCCAGAGCTTCGCGCAGCAGCACACGACTGTCGGCACCGGCAAAGCGTGGATCGGTATCTGGAAACAAACGGCCGATATCGCCGAGACCGGCCGCGCCGAGCAGCGCATCGGTAACCGCGTGCAACAGTACGTCGGCATCGGAATGGCCGAGCAATCCGCGCTCGAAGGGAATCTCGACACCGCCGAGAATCAGCTTGCGCCCTGCGACCAGCGCGTGCACATCGAAGCCCTGTCCAACACGAATATCCATACTCATGCTTCATCTCCGCGATGTTGCAGAATCCATCCGGCCAGATGCAGATCGAGCGGATAGGTGACCTTGAGATTGGTCGGATCGGCCGCCACGAGTTTCGGCCGAAAACCCTGCGCCTCCATAGCGCTGGCCTCGTCGGTTACAGCACTGTCGCTGCCGTGCGTTTCCAGTGCGCGGCGCAGATAGAGATGGCGAAACATCTGCGGCGTCTGCGCCTGCCAGAGTCCCGTACGCGGCACCGTGGCGGCAATTCCACCTTGTTCGTCGGCACGCTTCAGGGTATCCGAAACGGGAATCGCCAGGATGCCACCTTCATCATAGTCGCCGACACCATCGATCAAGGCATCCACATGCCAGGTTGCCAGACAGGGACGCGCTGCATCGTGCACCAGCATCCAGTCCTGCGCCTGCACTTGGGTAGCGGTTGCACGCAAGCCGTTGCGCACACTCTCGGCACGTGTCGCACCGCCGCAGAACAGCGGCGCCAGCTTTGGACCGAGCGACGACCAATCGTGGCGCGTCCATTCGTCATCGCCAGGTGCCAGCACGACAAAGACCCGTGCAATACGCGGCACGGCACACAGCGTCTGCAGTGCGTAAAAAATCAATGGGTGGCCGGATAGCGGCAGATATTGTTTCAGGCGTTTACTCTGCATGCGCGCACCGCTACCGGCAGCTGGCACCAGAGCGAAATAGACGGATGAGGCGGAGGGGGAAGAAGTCATCATATTGCGATTGTAAGGACTACAATCAAGTTACGCCACATTGGAAGTGAGGTTTGTGATGGATTTTCCCGGTGCCAGCTCTCCGGAATATCTTGATGGCTTCGTCATTCACATCGTCACCCTCCTCGGCAGGGGCCCCCTGCCCGATGTTGCGCTCTTGTCAGCTTGATGACTGATTGCTGGAAATCCACTTCCATTCGATATTTGATTCCGGAGAGCGTGTCCATCATGAGCACCGATTTGCACCGCCCTGCCGCTGTCGCCGGAATGTTCTATCCGGGATCGGCGTCTGTCCTGTCCAATGAGGTTGCCGCCATGCTGGCAGGCGTCGATGTCGCCGAGGGCGCCCCAGCGAAAGCGCTGATTGTCCCGCACGCCGGTTATGTCTATTCCGGTCCGATCGCCGCCAGCGCCTATGCCTGCCTTGCCCCATTGCGCAAGAAAATCCACCGCGTGGTATTGCTTGGCCCGACACATCGTGTGGCCGTGCGTGGTCTGGCGGTTTCCTCGGCAAGTGCTTTCGATACGCCGCTCGGCAGTGTTCCCGTTGATATGGCATTGCGCGATGCCGTGCTGAAATTACCGCAAGTCAGGTGCAACGACGACGCACACGCGCTTGAACACTCGCTGGAAGTGCAACTGCCTTTTCTACAAAGCGTGCTTGATGCATTCACGCTGCTGCCCCTGGCCGTCGGCCAGGCCGGCGATGCCGAGGTCGCCGAGGTACTGGAGTGTGTCTGGGGTGACGCCGCGACGTTGATCGTCGTGAGTTCCGACCTGTCACACTATCATCCCTATGCCGAAGCGCAGCAGCTGGATGGCGCCACGGCGCGGCAGATCCTTGCCCTCCATGAATTGGCCAACCACGCGCAAGCCTGCGGTGCCACACCGATCAACGGCCTGCTGCTATGCGCCCGCCGCCACGGCCTGCACGTGCACCTGCTCGACCTGCGCAATTCCGGCGATACGGCCGGTGACCGCTCACGCGTCGTCGGCTATGCGGCGTTCGCCTTCAGTGAGGCGATTCCCCATGAATGATGATCCCGGGAAAATCCTGCTGACTCTGGCGCGCCACGCCATCGCCAACGAACTCGGCATCGAGTGCGCGACCAACCCGCAACATGCGATGCTGTTGCAACCCGGTGCGACCTTCGTCACGCTCACCGAAAACGGGCAGTTGCGCGGCTGCATCGGCACACTTGAAGCCCGCCGCCCACTCGGCGAGGATGTGTGCGCCAACGCCCGCGCCGCAGCTTTCCGCGACCCACGCTTCACGCCGCTCAATCGCGACGAATTCACCAGAATACACATTGAGGTGTCGCTGCTGACGCCGGCACAGGAAATATCATTCACCGATGAAGAAGATGCGCTGCGCCAGCTCCGCCCCGACATCGACGGCGTGATTCTCGAAGCCGGCCAGCGCCGCGCCACCTTTCTCCCGCAAGTTTGGGAAAGCCTCAGCGAACCACGGCAATTCATGGCCGAACTCAAACACAAGGCCGGCCTACCACACGACTACTGGAATAACGGCATCAAACTCTCATGCTACACAGTACAAAAATGGAAAGAATAGACCTCAGTGATGCCTATCCGGCGCGCTGGTGGCACACTCTCGAAGGCAAAGAGAGCGAGCAAAAGCGCATCCAGTGTGACCTCTGTCCACGCGACTGCAAGCTGCATGAAGGCCAGCGCGGCGCTTGCTTCGTGCGCGCCATGCAGGACGGGAAAATGGTACTAACCACCTACGGTCGCAGTTCCGGCTTCTGCATCGACCCAATCGAGAAGAAACCACTTTACAATTTTTATCCCGGCAGCAGCGTGTTCTCCTTCGGCACCGCCGGCTGCAACCTCGCCTGCAAGTTCTGTCAGAACTGGGACATCTCCAAGTCGCGTGAGATGGACACGCTGATGGACGCCGCCTCGCCGGAAGCCATCGCCAGCGCAGCCGTAGAGCATGGCAGCCGCAGCGTCGCCTTCACCTACAACGACCCGGTTATTTTCGCCGAATATGCGATGGACACCGCCGACGCCTGCCATACCAAAAATATCAAGACAGTGGCCGTCACCGCCGGCTACATGTACGCCGCACCGCGTCGCGAGTTCTACGCCAAAATGGACGCAGCCAACATTGACCTGAAAGCCTTCAGCGAAGACTTCTACGCCAAGCTCTGCGTCGGCCACCTGCAGAACGTCCTTGAAACGCTTGTCTATGTGCATCACGAAACCGATTGCTGGCTGGAAATCACCACACTGCTGATTCCCGGCCACAACGATTCCGACGCCGAGGTCAAGGCGCTCACCACCTGGGTGGCGAAGGAACTCGGTCCCGACGTGCCGCTGCATTTCTCTGCCTTTCACCCCGACTACAAACTGCTCGGCACATCAGCCACACCGCCGGCCGCCCTCTCACGCGCCCGCCGCCTCGCCCTCGATGCCGGCCTCAACTACGTGTACACGGGCAACGTGCACGACCAGGAAGGCGACACTACCTTCTGCCCCGGCTGCAGGAAGCCGGTGGTCGTCCGTGACTGGTACGAAATCATCGGCTACCAGCTCACCGATGATGGCCATTGCCGGTATTGCGGCCACGCCATCGCCGGCCGCTATGAGAAATACGAAAAGCCATTTGGCGCACGAAGAATTCCGGTACGCATGCGCGAATGACCAGCGGATTGAAACAAATTGACCCAGAAAGTGCATGAAACAGCGCAATACAGCCGCCTGCCGAGCCATGAAAATACCACTTCTTTTGAATACGAGAAATATGACACTTTTGCATAAAACTTGGTTTATACTTAATTAGTTTTTATTTAAATAATCTTCACTTTTCGCATACCACCTGATGTTAAAGAACAACCGGATTTCTGATTTATTCGGCGTATTCTTAATGCCGGTTTAATACCAGACAGTCAGAATCAGGAACCCGGATATTCGGCCTGGCCAAATCGCCATGCACCCAGACCCGGATTTTTGACCATGCTGTGTAACGCTAATCATTTGCAACACCATTCAGAAGAGGTGCGCACCTTGGCTGCAACCATCAACCTTTCTCGCTTGATTCGCAATAATCTGGCGCTCGGCGCCGGAATCCTCATAGCACTGTGGGCACCGTTGTCGTTTGCCGACTACAAATGGAACTTCCCCACCCCGGCCACACCGATTGCACGCGACACATTGCATATCCACAATGAGTTCATGATGATCATCATCGCATTGTTCGTGGTGGTGTTCGCCATCATGATCTATTCGATGATCAAGCATCGCAAGAGTCAGGGCCACCAACCGGCAAGCTTTACAGAACCAAACTCGGCACTCGGCTGGCTCTGGGTACTGTTGCCGTTTGGTGTACTGCTGTATATCGACTTCGTGTTGATGGGCATTCCGGCATTTCATGCAGTCGTCGATATGGAAGACACCCGCACCAAGGCTGATATGGTCGTCAAGGTCACCGGCATGCAGTGGAAATGGCAATACGAGTACCCCGAAGCCGGTATCAAATACATGAGCATCCTGACCACGCCGCAGGAGCAGATTGACAACAAGCAACCCAAAGGCGAGCACTATCTGCTTGAAGTGGATAACCCGCTGGTGCTACCGGTCGGCAAGAAGGTACGGATTCTGCTCACCTCAACCGATGTAATTCATACTTGGTGGGTGCCGCAGTTCGGCGTCAAGCGTGACGCCATTCCGGGCTTCCTGCGCGAGACTTGGGTCAAGATCGAGGAACCCGGTACTTATCGCGGCCAGTGCGCCGAATTGTGCGGCAAGGGTCACGGCTTTATGCCGGTCGTAGTCAAGGCACTGCCTGAGGCAGAGTATGCGGAGTGGGTCGAGAACAAAAAGAAGGAACAGGCTGCCGCCGAAGAATCCGGCGACAAAGTCTGGGAAAAGGATGCGTTGATTGCCAGAGGCAAGGACGTCTATGAGAAAAACTGTGCCGCCTGCCACCAGGCCAATGGTCAGGGCCTGCCACCGACATTCCCGGCACTGGCTGGCAGCAAGGTGGTCAATCAGCCGCTGTTCGGCACAGACGGCAAGCCTCCAAAGGACAGCCATCTCGACCGCGTCATGAATGGCAAAACCGGTACGGCGATGCAGGCCTTCAAAGTGACGCTTTCCGATGCCGATATTGCTGCGGTAGTGAGCTTTGAACGCAATGCGTTCGGCAACACGATGGGCGACATCGTTCAGCCGGCGCAGGTCAAGGCTAACCGCTAATTATCGCCACAGAAACTGCCAATTGAATGTGAATAAAAAGGCAAGGAGACAGGAATGACCGCAGCAACCAATACTAACCCCGCACATACTGCGCAGCCCCCTCACGGTAACCACGACAGTCATCAGGAGGAATACCGCGGCGGCATCATGCGCTGGCTGACGACGACGAATCACAAGGACATCGGCACGATGTACTTGACCTTTTCGTTGATCATGTTCTTTATCGGCGGCATCATGATTCTCGCCGTGCGTGCAGAACTGTTCCAGCCCGGCATACAGCTGATGAAGCCGGAATTCTTCAATCAGCTAATAGGGATACATGCCCTGGTAATGATCTTCGCGGCGTTGATGCCGGCTGCCACGGGCTTTGCCAACTGGCAGATTCCCCTGATGATCGGCGCACCCGACATGGCGCTGCCGCGCATCAACAACTGGGGCTTCTGGCTGCTGCCGCCGGCAGCGACCTTGCTGATATTACCCTTCATCCTGGCGCTATTCGGCATCGGCGACGGTGCATTGGCAACTGGCTGGACATTCTATGCGCCACTTTCGGTACAAGGTGGCATCGGCGTTGATTTCGCAATATTTGCGGTGCATATCTTCGGTATCTCATCGATCCTCGGTTCGATCAATATCATCGTCACCATCGTCAACATGCGCGCACCGGGCATGACCTGGTTCAAGCTACCGTTGTTCGCCTGGGCCTGGCTGATCACGGCATTTCTGCTGATCGCCACGATCCCGGTACTGGCTGGTGCAGTGACCATGTTGCTGACCGACCGGCACTTCGACACGCACTTCTTCAACGCAGCCGGCGGCGGCGATCCGATTTTGTTCCAGCATCTATTCTGGTTCTTCGGCCACCCTGAGGTATATATCCTGCTGCTACCGATATGGGGTCTGATCCCGCACGTGCTATCGACCTTTACACGCAAGCCGGTCTATGGCTACAGAGCGCAAGTCTATGCATTCTGGGGAATCGGCGTCCTGTCGGTAATCGTTTGGGCGCATCACTTTTTCACAGCCGGCATGCCGGTGCCGGCGCTGCTGTATTTCATGTACAGCACCATGGCCATTTCGATTCCGCTGGCGGTACTGTTCTTCTGCTGGATCGCTACCATGTGGCGTGGTGCGATGACCTTTGAAACGCCGATGCTGTTTGCGCTGGGCTTCATCGTCCTGTTCGGCATCGGTGGTCTGACCGGGCTGGTACTGGCGGATGTGGCGGCGGATGCGCAGTATCACCACAGCTACTTCGTCGTCGCACACTTCCATTACACACTGTTCTCCGGCGGCATCATGGGGATTATGACGGGCGTGTATTACTGGCTGCCCAAATGGACCGGCCACATGTACAACGAGAAGCTCGGCAAGCTGCACTTCTGGCTGACGGTCGTATCGTTCAACCTGACCTTCATGCCGCAATTCTTCCTCGGCCTGGCCGGTATGCCACGCCGCATCCCGGACTACGCGCTGCAATTTGCCGACTTCAATGCCATTTCGACAGTTGGCGCATTCATCCTCGGCTTCTCTCAACTGATCTTCGCCTGGAACATCATCCAGTGCGCGAGGGGTGGCCCCAAGGCCAGTAACAAGGTCTGGGAAGGCAGCACAGGATTGGAGTGGCAGCTTAGCTCGCCGCCGCCCCACCATTCCTGGGAAACGCAGCCGGTGGTCAAATGATGGCGCCCTCTCCACCCAATTCATCGAAGCGAGGCAATGTTAACAATGCGCGGCTCGCCTGGATTCTCGCCGCCATTGCGATCCTGCTGTATATCGGCGGACTGTTCATCAAACGTGGATAAGCAGCCGGATCTTGCGGTAGCCAACCGACGTCTGGTCTGGAAATTATTGTGGATCGTCGCGGCAGCTTCTGTCTTTGGCTTCGCGCTGGTGCCTCTCTACAATGTCTTGTGCGCAGCAACCGGCCTCAACGGCAAGTCCTCGCTGCGTGCCGACACAGTTCCGGAAAACACGGCGGCAACTGTGGTGGATCGATCCCGCAAGGTGACCATCGAATTTATGAACACCACTATGGCGGGTCTGCCATGGGATATTCATCCTGCGCAAACACACATGGACGTACATCCTGGCGAACCGAACACTGCCACTTATGTCGTCCGCAATGTCAGCAAGCAGACTATCGTCGGTCAGGCGGTGCCAAGCATCAGTCCGGGACAGGCTGCGCAGCATTTCCAGAAACTCGAATGCTTCTGCTTCACACAGCAATCGCTGCAACCGGGCGAAGAAAAGATCATGCCGCTGACCTTCATTGTCAGTCCAAAACTGCAACAGGACATCGGAACAATCACTTTGTCGTATGCATTCTTTGACACCGCAGCAAACAATATCAAACGTTAAGCTCCCGCAAGAACTTACAAGGAAGATCGACATGATTGCATCAGGCACCGCCAAACATTATTTTGTGCCGCAGCCCACCATCTATCCGTTCATACTGTCCGCAGGCATATTCACCCTGGCGCTGGGCTTTATCCTGCTGATAAACAAGTTTGCACCGGGTCCGTGGATCATGCTTGGCGGTGCCGCATTGATCGTCTACGTGCTGATCCGCTGGTTTGGCAAGATCATCGCCGAGAATCAGGGGGGTGATTATTCCCGATGGGAGGACAAGTCATTTCGCATCGGTATGATCTGGTTTATCGCCTCCGAGGTAGCGTTCTTTGCCGCCTTCTTCAGCGCGCTTTATTATATGCGTACGATTTCGGTACCTCATCTGGCCGACATGGACCCGGCGTTCACGTTATATCCAGGATTTACCGATGTATGGCCGTCAGCAGGTCCTAAAGGGGCAAGCTTCACGCCGATGGGTGCCTGGGGCATTCCGGC
>DAOLZE010000096.1:0-8257 GCA_035426125.1 Rhodocyclaceae bacterium | reverse complement strand
TGCCGGGGCGTTATACCCCATCTCTTGGAAGACGAATTTTCGGGGGAAGCTCAGTAAATTGGCCGCCTCTCGGAAAAATCATGATCTTTGCCATCTCCAGCAAAACTTTGCGGGCGGCATCCTGTGAGCGCCACCAATTGTCCGAAAACGTTTCGTATGGCGTTCCTGTTACAGTGACCCGCCTCTCTTCACCAAGGGGCTGGCACCATATCGGTGACAGCGTTCTGCCAACCGGATCAGGACAACGGGAACGATCCGCGGATTGAAACACATCAACAGAAAACTCGCGGTGCCATAGATCTTCGAAGCGACGTTCAGCAGGCCGACGGCTTCGGCTTCGATCAGCATCAGCCTGAATCCTTCACGGTAACTCGGCAGGTAGAAAACATCCGCCACCGCCATGTACCGAGATCCAGCCCCGTTTGAATAGACGGAATTCCCACGGAGATAAGTGGCGCCTTGCGAGGTAGCGTTTTCCACGGTGCCGCTGACCTGCCCCCGTTAGCCTTGCTGACCTGGCTGGCCTTATCTGAAATGCCGAATATGCGCTTAAGAACTGACCTCAAGTAGGCTTCCACCATACGGTGCGATTGATGTAATCAACATAGCTCAAAACCACCCTTAGCACCTGCCTGGATACTGCTTCAGCTTCATAATCCCGGACCGGCGGCATCGCGCGCCCGCTCCGGACGTGCTGGGAAACGATCACGCGAACCGCATCGAGCACGCGTTCCTTCCGCAACCCACTCATGATAAGCGTTCCGGCATCCATGCCTTCAGGTCGCTCGTGGGCATTGCGGATGGTAATTGCAGGCAAATTCAGCAGGGACGCCTCTTCCGTGATAGTGCCACTGTCGGACAAGACGCATAGCGCCTCCATTTGCAGCTTGATGTAGTCACAAAAGCCGAATGGCTTGAGGAATCGAATTAACGGATCTATTTTTCCCAGGTCCAACGCGTCCAGACGCATTCTGGTGCGCGGATGAGTGGAAACAATCACAGGATGGTGGTAAGTCTCGGCCAGTGCGTTTAGGGTCTCAACCAAATCCAGTAGGTTCTGTGGAGTATCAACATTTTCCTCACGATGCGCACTGACGATAAAATATTGGCCCGCTTCAAGTCCCAACTGATGCAAGACGCCGGATTCCTCAATCCTGGGCATATAGTGGTCGAGTACCTCCCGCATGTGCGACCCCGTCTTGATGATAGTCTCCGGACGGATGCCTTCTGCCAAGAGGTAGCGACGCGCATGTTCAGTTAGTACCAAGTTGATGTCGCTGAGATGATCCAGCACCTTGCGGTTCAATTCTTCCGGCACGCGCTGGTCGAAGCAACGGTTGCCGGCCTCCATATGAAACACCGGTATCTTCCGCCTCTTGGCAGCGATTACGGCCAGACATGAATTGGTATCGCCGTACAGCATTACGGCATCCGGATTTTCCTTTTCCAGCATCGCATCGGACTTTTCTATGACTCGGCCGATGGTTTGCGCGGCGCTTTCCCCAACGGCCTCCAGGAAATGATCCGGTTTGCGTATCCCCAAGTCGTCGAAAAAGATCTGGTTAAGTTCGTAATCGTAATTCTGTCCGGTATGTACCAAAACATGTCTCGTGTGCTTGTCGAATTCGGCAATCACTCGGCTCATCTTGATCAACTCCGGGCGCGTGCCGACGATGGTCACGACTTTAAGCATTCTTCAGCTCTTCCTTTATGAAATCCAGCCTTAGCAGCAGGTCCTTGACCTGCTCCACGTTCAATCGGTCCGTGTTATGGGATGTATAGTCGTCCAGATGCGATATGCTTTCCTCACCCTCGCTGAAATATTTGGCGTAGTTCAGATCACGGTTGTCGGCAGGGATGCGGTAGTAGCCCCCCATGTCCTGGGCATGAGCCATTTCTTCCCTGGATATAAGCGACTCATAGAGTTTTTCAGCATGTCGGGTACCGATGATTCGAATTTCATTGTCTTTTCCGAAAATGTCCTTAAGTGCCTGAGCCAGATCGGCCACAGTCGAAGCCGGAGCCTTCTGCACGAAGATATCACCCTGCCGGCCGTGCTCGTAAGCATAGAGCACCAGATCCACCGAATCCTCAAGCGACATCAGGAAGCGTGTCATTTTCGGGTCGGTCACCGTCAGTGGCCTGCCCTCCTTAAGTTGTGAGACAAACAAGGGAATCACAGATCCGCGGGAGGCCATCACATTGCCATAACGGGTCGCACAAAATACTGTTTCTCCTTCCATCTGCATGCGCGACTTCGCCACCAACAACTTTTCGGCCAACGCCTTTGAGATGCCCATGGCATTAATGGGGTAGACCGCTTTGTCAGTGCTGAGCACAACAACTCGCCTGACACCATTCAATGTGGCGGCATTTAGAACATTTTCTGTGCCGATCACATTGGTGCGGACCGCCTCCATGGGATAAAACTCACAGGAGGGAACCTGTTTCAATGCCGCGGCATGAAACACGTAATCAACTCCCTTCATCGCCTGGCTGATGCTGTCGTAATCTCTTACATCCCCGATATAGAATTTCAACTTGTCGTTCTTGAGCGCAATGCGCATGTCCTCTTGCTTTTTTTCGTCGCGGCTGAAGATCCGAATCTCTCGCACCTCTGAGGAAAGAAATCGCCTGAGAACCGTCTTGCCGAAGGAACCCGTCCCACCCGTTATCATTAGCACTTTATTTTTGAACATGATTAGCCAACACTATCTGTTTGCATACATCGACTTAATTAGCTCTGGCCAACTCGGCGCGAGATAGCCCGTCGCCTCGAGGAATCGACCCGCGTTCAGTGAGCGGTCAATTACTAATTTGTCATTCGGCACGATTTGAATGGATTTCCCATATATTTTGGCAATCAACTTAAGCAGATCGTGCTTGGAAATGGGTTGCGCGGCCACATGATATACGCCTGATAGTTCGGGGCGCGGAATCACTACATTTTTGACAATTTGTGCAAGCGTGACGGTGGGCAGTCCAGAAAATATGGCATTGACGTAGCCATCGCACTGCGTTTCCTGTTGCAGAAACCAGCCAAGCAGACCATTGGCGCTTTGCAACTCGTGCCCAATAATGGACGTACGTAAGGTGATTGCATAGGGATAATCGACCTCTCCAAGGAACTTGGATTTCCCGTAGAGGTCTTCCGCATCTGACGGGTCGGTTTCTCGGTAATTCCCCTTTTTCCCGGAGAAGACGCAGTCTGTACTAATGTGCACTAATCGTGCTCCTGCCAGATCGCACAATCTGGCTATGCGGTGGGGCAACACAGAATTGATCGAGAGCGCCAAGAACGGATCGGTTGCTTCCGCCAGTTGTTTGATCAGGCCGATGCAGTTAATCACCACCTTTGGCCGGATTCTGTTGAATACACTGACAAGCGAATCCTGATTCTCGGCATCGATACCAGCCAACAGCTTCTCGGAGATTCCTTTGGAGTAGAACCGGCCGGCACTTCCGGAGCGAATCGTTCCAAATACGTCCCAGTCCGCATTCTCGCTGAGAATGCGGATCATTGCATTTCCAAGCATTCCGGTCGCACCCAATATCAAAATATTCATTGCGCACGGTTCTCCCGATTGCCCGCCAACAAATTCAAAAGTTCTTGCAGCTATATGCGCAAAATTCGGAATCTAGTGTTACTCACCACAATTGCCTGTTCCACATTTTGTGGTTTCGTCATGAGCATGGCTTCGTGGTGAGATTGTTTCAGACTGACCTTGACGTAGGCGAAGCCGCAAAATGATTTTCTCCGGCACCGTCATGCAAAATTATAGTGTTTTAATCGTCCGCACACGGAGTATGAACATTTTGATGTGGACGAAAATACCTGCCGGCAGGAATGTACGAAGCATGTAAGCGATCCGATCCATAACATAGCCAACATTTCTTGTGATAAACATTAACTTGTTCGGATCATGTTGCCGGGCGTAGCTTTCAGCCAAAGCAGCGGCTTGATTCAGCCCCAGCCTAAACATGCGCGATGCAATCCTTGCATAAGATTCCGCCAGCGGCTTTCCTGTAGCAACTACAATTTCTTTCACATCCAACTCACTGATGAATATCGAGAATAAATTGTTGCATTCAGTCTTGGCAATCGAGGACATTACGCGGCTACCTTGCGCATCGTGAAATCTGGACTTAACAAGCACTTCAGGAATATGAATGAATGAATATTCATTAGCCATACGGAACCATAAGTCCATATCCTGGGTAGTTCGCAAACTTTCGTTGAAGCCGCCAACTTTTTCAAACGCATGTCGAGGAATCAGCAACGTGCATCCGTGCACCCCGCTCTCAACCGTTAGCCAATAGCGGAAACCTTCCGGAGCAACATTTTTCAATCTACGAGCTATTGCATCTGCCGTATTGTCGGTAAAGACAGAATAGTCACAATAAATTATGCTGTGATCGTTCCTCGCATTGACCAAGGCAGCCACTTCCTTTTCAATTTTGTCACTGGTGTACAAATCGTCATGGCTCAGCCAGGATAAATACGCTCCTGTCATTGTTTCAACGGCAAGATTCAATGCCGACGCTACTCCGCCGTTTTGTTTTGAGTAATAACGAATCCTGTCGCCATAGGACAGAGCGATTTGCTCAGTCGCACCGTCATCCTTTGACCCATCGTTCACCACCACAATTTCGGTATTTGGATATGTTTGCGACAGCGCGCTGTCAATCGCCTCTCGCAGGAAGTTTGAGCCGTTGTACACCGGTATGGCAATGGTCACTTTCGGCATGGCTACAATCTTGTCGTCCATCTAGGCCATTGAGCTTCAGCTTTTCTGAATCCGCAGGATTCTGGAATAAATCTCTATTGCTTCTTGCTTGAGGCGATCGCTATCCATTCTTTCTTGCACTACCCGGCGGTTAATTTCCGCGGCCCGGTTCACCAATTCGTCGTCCGACAGTGCCATTCGTATCGCCATCTCGATGATATCCGGATCTTCCGGAGGAACGATCATCCCGCTTACGCCGTGCTCAATCCACTCGTTGGCACATGCCGTACAACTCTGAATCGGGAAGGAACCCATTGCCATGGCTTCAAGCATCGATACGCTGATTCCGTCGCTGATACTGAGGCCGATGGATATCCTGGCGCGCGCGTGGAGCGCCAATATTTCGCCATGCGACATTCTTTGTGGCAGGACTCGAACAGGAATCCCTGTGTTCTCCGAAAACAGCCCGGCGGCCAAGGCAACATCCGGCACAGCAGAATGAATTACGATTTCATGCCCGAACAGCAAGTCGGCACAGCGCTCCAAGGCGCGCAGCCCGAACAGCGCGCGTCCGGCCCAATGTTGATAGCCTTTCAGCATAATTACCTTGCGGTCGGCCGTAAGGGAAGCGTTTTCCGATATTGCCAGTTCCGCGGGGCTGAACCCGCCAGTAACCGGCATACCAAAGGAAACCACCTCTCCTTTAAGACCAAGTGCGCGTGAAAGTTCTACATCCCGCTCACATTCACACGAGAAATAGTCGCAATTTTCCAGTACCGCCCGTATTTTTTCTTTGTGGTCAGCCAATCGACCGAACAGAAATACGTCACTTCCCCAGAGGGTTAGCAGCCATGGAGGAAATAATCCGGCAGATTGCTTTTTTGCCTCCAGCGTCAGATATCCCGCTGCCTGCATTTCCATGGAATGAATCAGATCTGGCCTCAGCCTGCTGATAACCCTTGTTAATTGCCTCGCCCTGTGCATTGGGAAGCGTCGGTCAAAAATGTGGGTGCGGAATCTATCGAACCAAAGGGCAAATACCGAGGGTGAATCGACGGAACTCGAGGCCCGGTCAGCGGACAGACGCTCACTATAGAGCATGTGATGAACAGTAACATTGCCAATGGCAGGGTGGATGGATTGTCCGCGTTTGCTGGGAAATAAATGCACATCCCAGTCCTGCTCATGCAACTGGGCTACCCACTTGGCAGTATGGATACTGTCCAGCATTGCCACCAGCAATATGGTTTTCTTCACTGCAATGGTTCCATGACCAACGAAATCTTATCCTCGCCATGCATGCTAAACGTCGCCATGCGGCAAAAGAAGCCAGACAACCCATCGGGGGACCGGTCGTCCAGCACGATCAGTTCCAGCCGCGAATACGCCTGCGCCAGGATGCTGTCGATAGCCTGGGCAAGGAATTCGCCCTGGTTATCGACCGGAATAGCGATCGAGACCAGCGGCGGCACGGCCTCATCCATTGGCACCTTCCTTCGGGAGTGGCGCCAGGTTCAGGCCTGCGTACATGGCCACGGCCCGCGCCCGCAGGTCGTCGGCCGCCAGCCGGGCGCACGCGACTCGCCAGTTCTGCTCCGCGCCACCGTCGACCAGCCCATCGTCGGTCAGCGCCTGACGCAAAGCTGCCGCGATCACGTCCGGATCCTCGGGCGGCACCAGCAGGCCGCCGACGCCGTGCTCGAGCCATTCGTCGGCGCAGGCAGTGCAGCTCTGGATCGGAAAGGAGCCCATCACCATGGCTTCCAGCAACGACGTGCTGATGGCATCGCTGATGCTGAGGCCGATGGAAATGCGCGCGGCAGCGTGGCCGCGCAGGATCTGCTCGTGCGGCGCGCCCGCCTCTATGAAGCGTACGGCGATACCGGTCTCCTGGGCGAATAGGCGCGCCGCCAGCACCACGTCGGCGTTTGCCGAGTACACCACCACCGTGTAGCCCGGAAGCACGTCGGCGCAACGCGCCAATGCCCGCAAGCCCACGAGCGCCCGGCCGGCCCAGTGTTGGTAGCCCTTGAGCATGATGGTGCGCCGCCGCGACGGCGGCGTAGCGCCTCGCAGCACCTCCACGCGCGCCAGGTCGAAGCCGCCGGCGTTGGGCATCACCGGCATCGCCGCGCCGCGAAAGCCGAACTCGCGGCCGAGCGCCACGTCCCGCGCGCACTCGCAGGAATAGTGATCGCAGGCCTCCAGCACCGCGCGAATGCGCTGCCGGTGCTCTTCGAGGCGCCCGAACAGATAGATGTCGCTACCCCAGTTGGTCACCCACCAGCGCGGAAACCGCCCCTGCCAGTCGTCCTTGATCGCGCGCACCAGATAGCCAGCATGCTGAATCTCCAGCGAATGGATCAAGTCGGGCCGCAGTTGCGCGGCGAGTCGCCGCAACTGCCAGGTGCGATAGCCGGGCAAGAGCCGCGTCAGCATGCTGCGTGCAAACCGCGCGACAGAGCGGGAGGAGACACGCAGGCCACGGTAGCGATTGGCGCCGGGATTGCCCTTGTGCGAGAAAACCGAGTGGTGCACCGTGACGCCGGCGATGTCGGCATGCGTCTCGCCGGTATCGATGCTGGGGAACAGGTGAACATCCCAGCCCAGGCCGGCGAGTTGGCCGATCCAGCGCGCGGTATGGATGGTGTCCGACATGGCAACAAACAGGATTTTCATGGGCAATCGCGGCAGCGGCAGCACGGAGCCCTAAGCGGGAAGGTCGGCAAGCCGCCAGAGGCCGAGGCACTTGTCCCCATAGGCGCCGTCGCCCTCAGTGCAGTTCTCGTTGACCAAGCGCAACGGCGGCGGGAAGTTGAACGGTGCGCGCTCGAGGTTCAGGGTACGCCAGATGTCCTTGCCCTTGAGGTCAACGTTGGCGTCGCGTTCGCTGAAGGTCGTCGTCAGCAGATAGGTGGAGCCGGAGCGCTTGAAGTTGCTAATCGCTTTCGACGCCTGGTCGAAGGTCAGGTGCACCAGACAGTCGCGGCACAGAATGACCTCCGCCGTCGGCAGAGGGTCGGCGATGATGTCCCGACAAAGGAACTCCCGCTTCGGGCTGCCATACATCTCCTGGTCAGTACGGATCAACTCCTCGACGATGTCGATGCCGATGTAGCTGTCGAGGTTGAGCGGCGTGTGGCGCATCCAGTTGAAGTCACCGCAGGGCGCGTCGATCAGGCTACGTGCGCCAAGCTCGCCGAGCAGGGCCGGCAGCGCCACACGCAAGGTTGCGGTTTGTTCCATGGTCGACCCCGCACCGGAACGCGATTCGTCGCTGCCGAACACGTTTTCCCGATATATAGCGACAAATTTCTCGCGTACGCGCCCCCCCCCTGGTCGCAATAACTCTCTAAGCCTCTGGATGCCTAGCTTCAGCTTGTTACTCCCCATCATCCTCCCCCTTTGCAAGCCGCCAACGAGCAATCCTCCCAACGCGCTGGCGGCAAGGCACGTATTGCCGACCAGACGAGATATCCATCCCCCACTGACAGACTCGCGCGCGCGCTGCAAAGCTGCGCCAGCAGCGC
>DAOLZE010000095.1:0-8425 GCA_035426125.1 Rhodocyclaceae bacterium | reverse complement strand
CATCTCGCCCTTCTACCCAATTAATCAAAATTGCACTTCGAACTTGAACTCGCGAAAAGTTTGGAGCGCTACCAGCCTGATTTATCTGCTACGCATGCTGTAGGGTTTTGCGCAAGCGTTCGTCATGCCGACTTCATGGCTAAAAAATTTAAGGAAGTGGGATTAAAAGCCGAAGTCTTGCTGGGTGAGACCCCTTCCAAGATTCGTGATCAGCGAGTTCAAGATTTTCGGTCTGGGCAAATCACATTTCTTTTCACAGTCGATGTTTTCAGTGAAGGTGTGGACATTCCCGAGATAAACCTTGTTCTTTTCCTACGGCCAACGGAAAGTCTTACCGTATTTCTCCAGCAACTTGGACGTGGGCTGCGCCATTACCCTGAGAAGGATTGCCTAACCGTTCTCGATTTTGTCGGGCAGTCTCATCGCAAATATCGGATCGACCGGAAATTTAGCGCACTCCTTCGGACTCAGCGACGTCGGATTGATCAAGAAATTGAAAAGGATTTCCCAAATTTACCTCCTGGCTGCAACATCCAACTTGAGCGAGTTGCCCGAGAACATATCCTGCGTAACATCACCGAAAGTTTAGGAAATCTTAATCACTTCATTCCAGAAGTGATTCGCACTTTTACAGTAGAGACTGGCTTGCCACTAACTTTTGCCAACTTCGTCGAATCGACCGGACTCACACCTCTTGAGATCTTGCGGAGTAAGACATGGACTGAATGGAAAAAAGTGGCGAACCATGAGCTTCCTCCCCCAGATCCAGATCTGCAAGCAACGCGGAAAGCATTGCGACGCATTATTTTGCGTACTGATCCAGATCGACTCGACCAACTCATCCATCTATCTTCTTTGAATGCTGCCGAACCCACTACCTCTTACGGATTTAACGAACAGGACTCAGCAGCTCTTCACTACCTCCTCTGGGGGCAGAAAGGTGAAAAAATCGGTGTTAGTTCATATCAAGAATCTTTCCAAAAATGGAGAGGTAATGAGTGTAGCAACGACGATTTAATAGAAATCGCAACTTGGCGGAAGAGCGTTCATCCTTATCCAACACCACTAGTTGTTTTGCCCGGAAACGCGAAACTTCGACTACATGCAGCCTATGGCCTTTCAGAAATAAAATCTGCCTTCGGACTTAATAATTTGGATCAGGCTGGTCCGATGGGAGTAGGAGTGATTTACATAAAATCTCTGAAGGTTTACCTTCACTTAGTTACCTTCAAGAAGGAAGAGCGAGACTTCGCTCCAACGACCCGCTACCAAGATTATTTGATTAGTCGCACCCGCATTCATTGGGAAAGCCAAGCTGCAACGACACAAGCAACTACAACCGGACAAAATTACGTGCACTTCAAAGAACGTGGTTACACAATTTTATTTTTCGCGCGCCAAGAAAAACGTATTGAAGGTGAAACATCCCCATTTATTTTTCTTGGAGCGGCAACCAACTTGATTTCAGCTGAGGGCAATCGACCTATCGCTATGGTATGGGACCTTGAACATCCTGTACCTGCAGAGCTTTTCGAAGAGGCTCGCGTAGCATGATGCACATGCTGGCAGTAACCTGAGAAATTGAATTAACCTGATTTGCAGGCGTTCCTTAACTGCATAGCATCCAGAGAAAAAATGCATTGAAACAATTGCAGACAAAAAGGCACACAGCGAATGACCACGCAGAAATACGACTCCATCCGTCTCGAAGCGGACCGCTATCCATTCGGCATGACAGTGGTACCGCGCTTCGCTGACATGGATATGCTGAGACACATCAACAACCTCGCGCTGGCTGAATATCATGAGGAAGCACGGGTTCGTTTTCTGTCGGATATCTTTGGTAACGACTTGCTCTTCCGTAAGCGGAATTACCGCCTGCTGGTAGCAAAGGCCAGCTATGACTATCTGCACGAGGCGCATTATCCGCAGCCATTGGAGGCGCGAGTCGGCGTTGTCCACATTGGCAATTCTTCCTTTGAACTGGCTCTGGCTCTGTTTCAGGAAGGTCGCTGCGTTTGCCTCGCCGATGTGGTGGCGGTCCATGTGACGGATAACGGCCCGGCCCCCCTGCTCGCCGAACTGAAGACGAAATTGCAGTCCCGGCTCTTGCGACGGGATTGATCACGCATGAATTTACGTGAGTCGGAGCAGGATTAAATTGGGCATCATCCAAAAACAACATGACACAAAACGGAGTTGGAATAGTGAAAAGCCATTCATCTCCGTTCCAGGGAGAAACATCTGTGTATTTCGGTGAACGATTCAACAGTTACAGTCACCTGTTCGGCTTGTTGCTTGCACTGGTCGGAACAGTGATCCTGATTGTGCGGGGCGCCCAGCAGGCCGATGTCTGGAAGATCGTCAGCTTTTCCGTCTATGGCGCCACGCTGATCCTGATGTACGGCTTCTCCACGCTGTATCACAGCATGCGCGGCGAAGTGAAGACCTTCTTTCGCAAGCTCGATCACAATGCCATCTATTTACTGATAGCCGGCACCTATACGCCATTCACGCTGGTCAGCTTGCGCGGGCCATGGGGTTGGTCGTTGTTCGGCATCGTCTGGGGGCTGGCGCTGGTCGGCATGGTGCAGGAGTTTTTGCTGGGTCGACGAATCCGCGGACTTTCGCTGATGATCTACATTCTGATGGGCTGGGTTGCGTTGGTTGCTGTGATGCCGCTCATTGAGGCGCTGACACCAACTGGCTTTTTGTGGCTTATTGGCGGCGGTGCGCTGTACACGATCGGCATCGTGTTCTACGTGTTCGACAATAAATACACCCACTGGCATGGCATCTGGCATCTATTCGTGATCGGCGGTAGTACCGCCCATTACGTGGCCATCCTGTTATATGTTGCCTGAAGAGTCGAATTTCAAATACAGCAGGGCTTTGCAATAGAATCTGGGAGCCCTGTCGTTGTTCCCGGAGCATTCTTGCTATTTGCGCGGGGAAAGCGATGTACTTCGGAAAAGATGACCACTGCTAACCGATGCTTTTCTCCTCGCCATTTTTTCTGTTTCTGTTTTTGCCGCTGGCACTGCTCGTGGTATCGGCGGGGCGCGGTCGCTGGCAGGATTTTTCCCTGCTGGCATTCAGCGCACTGTTCTATTTCTGGGGCGAGCCGCGCTTCTTTTTTGTTGCGCTGGGCTCCGCCGTCGCCGATTACTTCATCGCCAATATCATTTATGCCAGTCACGGTACGCGCAAGGCGCGGCATTTTCTGACACTCGGCATCATCCTGAATATCGGCCTGCTGTTCGGCTACAAATACCTTGATTTCTTCATCACCGCACTGAACATACCGCTGGCAGGTCTGGGTGTAGCACCGCTCGGCCTGTGGCGTGTTGCCCTGCCGATCGGCCTGTCGTTCATCGTCTTCGAGAAAATCACCTATCTGGTCGATATCCATCGCGGACGCGGCGCACCTGCCCCATCGCTGGGCCGCTACCTGCTCTACGTCCTGTTGTTCCCCAAGCTGCTGGCCGGGCCGATCATCAAGTATCACGATATCGCCGATCAACTGACATCGCGTCGGCAGAGCCTCGACGACTTCTTCATCGGCGGCCGACGCTTCCTGCTCGGCCTCATCAAGAAAGTACTGATCGCCGATACGCTGGCCGAGATCGCCGATGCCGTATTCGGCATGCCGCTCCACCTGCTCGGTTTCAACCAGGCGTGGATTGGCGTGCTGTGCTTCACCTTCCAGATCTACTTCGATTTTTCCGCATACTCCGACATGGCCATCGGACTGGCGCGGATGTTCGGTTTCCGCCTGCTGGAAAACTTCAACATGCCATATATCGCAGCGAATTTCACCGAATTCTGGCGGCGCTGGCACATCTCGCTATCGACATGGATCCGGGAATACCTGTACTTCCCGCTGGGCGGCAATCGTGGCAGCACAGCGCGCACCTATTTCAATCTATGCCTGTGCTTCCTGCTCTCGGGTTTGTGGCACGGCGCAAGCTACACGTTCATCCTGTGGGGCGCGTATCACGGCGTGTTCATGGTCTGCGACAAGCTGTTCTGGCTTAATGTCAGCAAGCGCCTGCCGCGATTGGTCAATGTCATGCTGACGTTTGTATTCGTGATGCTTGGCTGGATCATCTTCCGCGCCAAAACACTGCCACAGATGAACGATATGATTGAAGCCATGCTGAGCCCCGGGCGCGATGGCATCACCCTTTACATGACCAGCAACGTCTGGCTGGCGCTTGGTGTGGCCGCGATGCTGAGTTTCCTGCCATGCTGCGGATGGTACGAAGCGCTGCTGAATGGTTGGCGCAGCTGGCGCTCCGCCCGTCTCGTTGAAAACTGGTTGTTGGGTGCGCTCTCATTGTTTGCACTGGGCAAGGCGGTGACCGTGACCTTCAACCCGTTCCTGTATTTCCGTTTCTGATGATGAAGCCCAAGTCATGCTGAAATTTCTCGAACGACTGCCGCTAGCCATCGTCTTCACTGTTCTTGGTGCGGGCTTCGTGCTGGGGACTTTGGTTATGACCGTGCCTCTGTTTCGCCTGGGTCTTCACGCCCACGATGCGCCGCCACTGGCGGGAATGCAGATTCATTGGGCCAGTCCGCGCTTCTCGCTAAAGGGCGTCATGGATGGCTCATTCCAGAAGTCGACGGAGCAGTTGCTGGAAGATGTGTTTCCCTTGCGCGCCGCGATTGTTCGCGCCACCAATCAGGTCTACTACAGCCTGTTTGCGCGCTCGTACATGTATCACAATGAAATCATCATCGGCAAGCAGCAGTATCTGTATGAAACGGTGTATTTGATGCACTACTGCAATGTGTTGCACGAAAAATATACGCAGGAAGAGTTTGATCAATGGGCAAAAAATATCGAAAGTCTTGGGGATTTTTTTGCGAAACGCGGGCAGACATTCCTGTTTGTCTTGACGCCATCGAAAGCCGCTTATTATCCTGAATACATCCCGCAGTGGCTTGGCTGCAATCCACAGCCGCCACGTCCGGATTACCTGCTGGCGGCTGCGGCGCTGACACGCACACATGTGCCGTACATTGATCTGAGCAAGCTGGTGATTGACGGCAAGGGCAAATATCCTCTGCCGCATTTCAATCGTGGCGGTACGCACTGGAGCATGCTGGCGGTCGCCCTGTCTGCACGCGAGATCGCCGCAAAAATTTCGGCGCAGGGAAAATGGCAGCTTCCCGAAGTCCGCTTTTCATACAGCATCGACAATCATCCTGATGGTATCGACACTGATCTGCTTGATGTGCTTAACCTGTGGTCACCGAGCCGGAACTATCCCACTGCCAGAGTAACCTTTACGCAGGCAGTGGTGAGCAAACCACGCGCACCGCGCATTGCCATTGTCGGCGGCAGCTTCATGGGCCAGATGTATAACGCACTGCGCGAAACGAACATGTTTGAACGTGTCGATTATTATTTCTATCTGGTGATGGAACATGTCAGCCATCCCTGGCTGCCGCCGCCGACACCCTCGCCGTATTCCGCTGAGTACTACCGCGAACTGCTTGCCGCCGATATCGTCATTCTTGAAGAGAATGAGAGCAATCTAAAATCGCCGCATGTCAGGGTACTTGAGGAGGCGCTGGCCAGATATGCCGGGGGTGCGGAGCCGGAGGGCGGCCAGAAATATTTCATCAAGGGTAAGCTGAAGCCATGCACTTCGGGAACACGCAGTAATTGTTGATGCGCTGCCATATTCACAAACGTCATTCAAGGGTAGACTGCCCTGCTACTGTCCTGTGAGCGTAAATCATGAACCCTTCGCAACCGTTCACCGATGCCGATCTTGATCGGCTGGAAGAACTGCTTGAATCCCCTGTTTTCAAGGGGGAGGCACTGCAGCTTGACGAATTGCAGGCGCTGATCTGCGCCGTAGCCAGCGGCCCGGAACTGGTTCCACCAAGCGTCTGGCTGCCAGCCGCGCTCGGCGATCAGCCAGAGTTCACCAACGAGACCCAGGCGAGCGAGGTCACCGATCTGGTGATGCGTTTCTACAATACGGTCATTGAAGAACTAATGGAAGGTGACGCCTGGGAGCTGATACTTTATCCCGGTGAGGGCGATGGTGAGGAACTCGATTTTGCCGCCTGGGCCGACGCTTATATCTACGGTAGTCAATTGGGCGCCGACTGGTTCGAAGCGGCCGGTGAATATGCCGAAGATCTGTCAGATTTGCTGCAACCGTTCTTTCTGCTCAACGGCATGCTCAAGGAGGATGCGGAAAAACACCACGAGTCCTGGATGTCGACGGCGCAGGAAGCGCAGGCCATCGAGCATGCGCGCGAGGATCTGCCGGAACTGGTTTCATCAATTTTTGATTTCTGGCGTGCGAAGCAACACTCAACTGAAACGATCCGCCACACGGAGCCAAAGGCTGGCCGCAACGATGCATGCCCTTGCGGCAGCGGCAAGAAATACAAGCAGTGCTGCGGCAGCCCGGAAAAATTGCATTAAGAAAACGCTGAACAAGTCAAAATTTTGCTATTCCAGCGAAAGTGGGAATGACTTGATCAGTGTTCCTTGATAAGGCTATTTTTCACCCTATCGCCACTCTCTCGCGGTAGTACTTCTCAAATATTCCTGTCCGGGATATTGCGATGAAAACAGATACGTAACGGGGTCAATACGGTACTCCGCATGCTCCATATTTATGCGCAACCCATTGTTAAGCCTATCCTTATAATCCATTTTTAGAAGAGTTTTCATGCAAGTAACCTTTAACGAACTTCTTGACCGTACCCGTGCCCGCGACCCGGGAGAACTGGAATTCCATCAGGCAGTAGAAGAGGTTCTTGAGACCCTCTGGCCGTTCCTTCAAAAGAACCCGAAATATCAGGATCACGCCCTGATGGAGCGTCTGCTGGAACCGGAACGTATCATCCAGTTCCGCGTATCCTGGGTCGACGACAAGGGTAAGGTTCACGTCAACCGGGGCTTCCGTGTACAAATGAACAGCGCGATTGGTCCGTATAAGGGTGGGCTACGCTTCCATCCATCGGTAAACCTCGGCATCCTGAAATTTCTTGCCTTTGAGCAGACACTCAAAAATGCACTTACCACACTGCCTATGGGCGGTGGCAAGGGCGGTTCGGATTTCGACCCGAAAGGCCGCAGCGATAATGAAGTCATGCGTTTCTGTCAGGCATTCATGTCCGAGTTATACCGTCACATCGGCCCGAACCTTGACGTACCGGCGGGCGATATCGGCGTCGGCGGCCGCGAAGTTGGTTTCATGTACGGCATGTACCGCAAGTTGAGCAACGAAGTCACCGGCACCTTTACCGGCAAGGGCATCAGTTTCGGCGGCAGTCTGATCCGCCCGGAAGCGACGGGCTATGGTCTCATCTACTTTGTGGAAGAAATGCTGAAAACGCGTAACCAAACCTTCGAAGGTCTGCGCATCGCGGTCTCCGGTTCAGGGAATGTTGCCCAGTACACCGCCGAACGCGCCATGCAATACGGTGCGAAGATTGTGACATTCTCCGATTCCGACGGTACCGCACACAACCCGGATGGCTTCACCGAAGAACAATGGAAGCTGTTGATGGATGTGAAAAATGAGCGTCGTGGGCGTCTTCAGGAATTCGCCAGTGAAGCCGGCGTGAAATTTATTGCCGGCGTCAAGCCATGGGAATTCCCCTGCGATATTGCGCTACCGTGTGCAACGCAGAACGAACTCGATGAGCATGATGCGCGCACATTGATAGAAAACGGCTGTTTCTGCGTTGCCGAGGGCGCCAATATGCCTTCAACATTAGCTGCCGTGCACATATTCCAGGCGGCAAAAATCCTCTATGCCCCGGGCAAGGCTTCCAACGCCGGTGGCGTTGCAGTGAGTGGGCTGGAAATGGCGCAAAACAGCATGCGTACATCCTGGGTGCGTGGTGAAGTGGATGCCCGTCTGCAGAGCATCATGGTTAACATCCACCATGCCTGCCAGCACTGTGGTCACAAGGGTAACCATACCGATTACGTCAGTGGCGCCAATATTGCCGGCTTTGTCAAAGTGGCGGACGCCATGATGGCGCAAGGCATTTTGTAAGAGAGCGCTTGCCATCACGGTAAGGAAGGTGCTGAGAAAGTCATAAAGCCGCCATTCCTGTTTTTGTGGGAGTGGCGGCTTTGTTTTTGACTGTCGGCCGATTCGTAGGTGCTACACCAGTTCGTCGACCAGCCCCCATTCGAGCGCCGTAGCGGCGTTAATGCGCCGCGCCGAAAGTGCCAGCCAGGCAGTACGCTGACGGCCGATGCGCCGTGGCAGGCTGATGCAGCCGCCGGCGCCGGGGATCAGGCCGAAGCGGATTTCCGGCAACTGAAAAAAAGTTTTGTGTGCCGCCGTCACGCGTTGTGCAAAGGACGGTATCTCAATACCGGCACCGATGCAGGCGCCATGTAAATGGAATTGAAGCCGTGCCGCACATTGTG
>DAOLZE010000094.1:0-8467 GCA_035426125.1 Rhodocyclaceae bacterium | reverse complement strand
AAGAAACAGAGGTTTGCCTTTCAGGAGGGGTTGCGGAACCATGATTATTCCAGTAGTTCTGGCCGGTGGTGCTGGCTCACGCTTATGGCCCATCTCGCGCGAAGGCCATCCAAAGCCTTTCATCAAACTGTCTGACGGAGAATCGCTGCTACAGAAAACCTATCAACGCGCATCGGAAATCTGCACGCGCGGTGAAATCCTGACGGTCACCAACCGTGACTATCTTTTCCAAAGCAAGGACGAATTCCTGGCCACGAAGCTTCCGGGATGCCGCGCCCACTTTATCCTTGAACCCGTTGGTCGCAACACCGCTCCGGCCATTGCCGCCGCCGCACTGTCGATACACCGGCAGCATGGCGATGATGCGATTATGGTGGTTATTGCCGCCGACCACTTGATCAAGGATACGGCTAATTTTGTCAAGGCAACACAATATGCGGCAAAGCTGGCGCGTGCCGGACACATTGTCACATTCGGCATTTCTCCCAGCGCCCCCGAAACCGGATTTGGCTATATCGAATGCGGGTCTCCGGTTGACGATGGGCCGGCTACCCGGGTGCTCCGTTTCGTGGAAAAACCTGACACAGCCACTGCGGCAAAATATCTTGAAACTCAGCGCTATCTGTGGAACTCTGGCATGTTCTGCTTTACAGTCGGCACCATTCTCGGCGAGCTTGCAAAATACGCTCCCGAGGTTCTCGAACAAGTGGGCGCCGCGCTCGAATCTGCACCGTTAACCGATTCAAACGCCTGGGTCATACAGGAACTCGATGCTGAAAAGTTTGCGGGTGCGCCCGACATTTCCATCGACTACGCCGTCATGGAGCGATCGGACCGGACAGTCGTCGTTCCCGCCACTTTCGACTGGAGCGATATCGGATCCTGGAATGCCTTGAGGCAACTGGTTGTGCCTGATGCTCAGGGCAACCGGGCAATCGGTGATGTTATCTTTGCAGATTGCCAGAATACCTACATTCAAAGCGAAGGGCGTCTGATAGCAGCTGTCGGTGTACAGAATCTGATTGTTGTCGACACGCCCGATGCCGTTCTTGTTGTTCACCCGGATCATGTGCAGGATGTCAAAAAAGTAGTTCAGGAACTCAAGAGTGCCGATCACGAAACCTACAAGCTGCACCGCACAGTCTCGCGTCCCTGGGGAACCTACACGGTTCTGGAAGAAGGCAAGCGCTTCAAGATCAAGCGCATCATCGTCAAGCCAGGCGCCGCCTTGTCCCTGCAAATGCACCATCACCGTAGCGAGCACTGGATCGTTGTTCAGGGCATGGCCAAAGTGGTTAATGGTGAGGATGAACTCTATGTCAATACCAACGAGTCCACCTATATTCCCGCCGGCCACCGCCATCGCCTTGAAAATCCCGGGATTCTCGATCTGGTCATGATCGAAGTGCAAAGCGGTGAATATCTCGGAGAAGGCGACATCGTGCGCTTCGAGGATCAGTACGGGCGGGTAACCTGATGCCGGCAGGACTCGTACGCTCAGCCTGGGCCTATCGCGGCTTCATTACCGGTAGCGTGAAGAGGGAGTTTCAGTCGCGCTACCAGCGTTCGGCGCTCGGTGCAGTATGGATCGTCATATACCCGCTGGTGATGATGTTTATTTACGCTCTCGTTTTTTCAAAACTGATGAAGGCAAAATTGCCGGGGCTCGATAGCGAGATGGCCTACAGCATCTACCTTTGTGCCGGCATGCTGACGTGGAATATGTTCTCGGAAATCGTCAGCCGAAGCATGACGATGTTTCTGGAAAACGCGAATATGCTCAAGAAACTGAGCTTCCCGCGCATTTGTCTGCCGATCATCGTCACTCTGAGCGCCTGCATAAACTTTTCCATCATATTCGGAATGTTTACCGTGTTCCTTATTTTGAGCGGAAATTTCCCCGGGCTGATTTATTTTGCAATCCTGCCGGTGCTGATTGTTCACATTGTATTTTCCGTTAGCCTGGGAATAATATTGGGCGTACTCAATGTATTCTTTCGCGATGTTGGCCAGTTTTTCGCAATAGTCCTGCAATTCTGGTTCTGGCTAACGCCGATTGTTTACCCGATATCCGTCGTCCCGGAATCGCTTCGCTTTCTAATCATGTTTAATCCGATGACTTACTTCGTGGGCGCCTACCAATCCATTTTGGTTAATACACCCTGGCCATATTTGGCCAACTTCCTACCGGTATTGTTGATCACCATTGCTATGGTCATGATCGGAAGAGTGTTGTTTCGCCGGCGGATGGGCGAGATGGTGGACGAACTCTGATGAGCAGTATTCGTGTTATCAATCTCGGGAAAGCGTACAAACAATATTCATCCAATTTGGATCGCCTGCTCGACTGGATGCTGCCCAATTCGCCGCCGCGTCACAAATTGAAATGGGCTCTGAGCAATATCAGCTTTGAGGTAAGCCCCGGGGAGTCTGTCGGCATCGTCGGCGCCAATGGTGCGGGGAAAAGTACCTTGCTCAAGATTGTCACCGGGACAACCCGCGCCACAACGGGCACGGTCGAAATCAATGGTCGTGTTGCGGCACTGCTTGAACTGGGTACCGGTTTTCATCCAGAATTTACCGGCAGACAGAATGTCCTGATGGCCGGACAACTCATGGGCATCGATCTCGATGAAATCATTGCGCTGATGCCTGAAATTGAAGCCTTTGCTGAAATTGGTGGATATCTTGACCAGCCATTGAGGACTTACTCCAGCGGTATGCAAATGCGGCTTGCTTTCAGTGTCGCCACAGCCAAGCGCCCTGAAATTCTGATTGTGGATGAAGCGCTTTCCGTCGGTGATGCCTACTTCCAGCATAAAAGTCTGGATCGAATCCGCCAGTTTCGCAAGGAAGGTACAACCCTGTTGATCGTCTCCCATGATCGTTACGCCATTCAATCCGTCTGCGACCGCGCAATTCTTCTGAGCGACGGCCAACTGGAATGGCAAGGGCTGGCGGAAGAGGTCATGGATTACTACCATGCCATGCTTGCTCAACGGGAAAATCAGATCATCAAGCATGTGCGGCATGCCGATGGACGCTTCGAAACAGTCTCCGGCACAGGTGAAGCAACGGTCATCGACATTGCGCTGATTGACGCCGAAGGACACCGCACTGAAGTCATCGAAGTCGGGACTGAAGTGACTCTGGCTGTGAAGATCGCCGTCAAGGCGCCCATTCAGCGTCTGGTCATGGGCTACATGATCAAGGACCGCCTCGGCCAATCGGTTTACGGAATCAATACGCATCGTATGGATATCCCCGTAATTGATGCCATGCCGGGCGAGGAAATCACCTATCGCTTTGCCTTTCCAATGAATATCGGCAAAGGTCACTATTCCATTTCGACCTCGCTTTCCCGTTACGATTCGCACCTCGACATGAATTATGAGTGGCGTGATTACGGACTGATATTTCACATCATCAATACCAAATACGCAGACTTTGTCGGTTGCGCCTGGCTGGAGCCAAAGTTTTCATTTGAGCGGCAGGCGCCGGCTCTCCCCTCTCCCGAATAGCTGCCTGAAGCATGCGGCTGCTATTTGAATGCACTTATGTGTTTGACCACCCTTACGTCAACTCGGGAATACAAAGGGTCGTTCGGAATGTCGTAAATAATCTTGGCAATCCTGGAACATCAGAAAATGATGTGGAATGTCTTGCCGTCGTTTTGAAAGACGACAAGGTATACGCCGTCAGAAAACTTGCTCCTGGATTGCGCGAGAAGATCATCTCAAAAACACAGGAATGGTTTGAGGCAACGAGAAATCATCATTGGCTGCTCTATCACCGTTTCGCCGAACAAACGATATCGAAGCGATTCCCGATATTCCAGGCCGGACTGAAGAACCTCTTCAGGATGACTTCCTTCCTGTATATCCTGCCATTCGGCCTGGTATTGCTGGTGCTTTCACGGCAACGCATCTACGCCCGTACCAATCCGTGGTTCATGCGCCGCAACAGCCGCTACTGGTCAGTGCATCAACGCTGGGAACAGCAACTTGGCCTGGCGAATAAAACCATCTTTCGCTGGATATTCAAGCAACTTTTCAATATCGGCAGCCTGGCATTTGTCTTGCCATGGCAGCTTGCCCGCCTGATGGCGGGCGAAGATATCGATACGCAACGCGCATCTGCCATCGACTGCCGCAAGGGTGATGTACTGGTATTGCTCGACTCGTCCTGGCACGATGATTTCTTTTCTCATGCCGAGCGCCTGAAATCCGAAGGGGTTGGAATTGTCAGCGTCATCTACGACATTATTCCGCTAACCCACCCGCAATTTTGCGATGCCCCACTCGTCAAGGTATTCGATCACTGGTTCGACTGGGTGGTCAATATTGCAGACGGCTTTATCGCAATTTCCGAAACGATCAGCAATCAAGTAAAACAGGATGTCATCCACCGGTTAGGTCCTGAAGAAGCCGGCAAGCGCTGGTACAGCTTCTTTCATCTTGGCAGTGAAATCCATCACGACTCTCAAACCGGCAGGGTACGACAGCGCCTGCAAACTTTTTTTTCCGTGGATCGCCCGGTCTATCTGATGGTCGGCACCATCGAACCACGCAAGAATCATGGCTATTTGCTCGACGCCTTCGAACCTTTGTGGACCGATGGAAATCAATGTGTCTTATGTATTGTCGGGCGCATCGGCTGGAAATGCGGCCAACTCATTGAACGCATCCGAAAACATCCGGAACTGGGACGCCGGCTTTTCATGTTCAACGATCTCAACGACACGGAACTTGAATTCTGTTATCACCATAGCAAGGCGCTGGTGTTTCCATCCTTTGTCGAAGGCTTTGGTCTGCCACTGGTAGAAGCCATGCAGCGCGGCTTGCCCGTCATGGCAAGCGATATTCCGGTTTTTCGTGAAGTCGGTGGTGAATTTGTCGCCTACTTCGATCCACATAATCCCGATTCTCTGGCAAGGCTGGTGAGGCAATATGAAAGTACCGACCAGTTCCCGTCATCCAGAAGCATCGATGTCTGGCAATGGCCGGGGTGGCAGGAAGCCACCCGGCAACTTGTCGGGAACATCGTCCGCAACACGTTGAGCGTCCCCGCTCTGGTCTCGTGACGTGCGCATTGCGCTCAATGCCAGAATTCTGCTGGCGCCACTGACCGGCATCGGTCGCTACGTGACCGAATTGGCCCGCGCCCTGCAGCGCCATGACGATCTGGAGTTACATTTTTTTTATGGCCGTGAATGGGGAAGAGCTCTTCCCGAAAACGCCCTGCCAGGTTATTCCCGCCTGTCCTCCGTTGCCAAGCACCTCATTCCCGGTGCTTATCCTCTACGCCGCCTGATCGAGCAACGCCGTTTCAATGCGGGGCTCAAACATTCCCCCGTCGATCTATATCATGAGCCATCGCTCTGGCCACTGAATTTTGATGGCCCCATGGTCATGACATTGCATGACCTGACGCATCTGCATTACCCCTTGACGCAACCGCGCGACCGTCTTGCCGAAATCGAACGGCGTGTCGGCAAAGGCGTTGAAAATGCAAAGCGGATACTGGTTGATTCCGCTTTCATCGGCCGCGAAGTTGTCGATCATTTTGGTCTGACACCAGAGAAGGTCGTTGTCGCGCCACTGGGCTGCTCACCGGCCTTTGCTCCGCGTGAGGAAAGCGATGCCATCAGTACCCTGCAAAACCATGCGCTGGCCTATCGGCAGTATCTGCTTTGCGTTGCCACTCTTGAGCCAAGAAAAAATCTTGAGCTGGTTCTGCGCGCCCATGCGCAGCTCCCGGAGAAATTACGCGCCCGCTATCCCTTGCTGCTTGTCGGCATGCCGGGATGGGGCGGGAAGGCTTTTGCAGCCGATTTGCGCAAGGCTTTGGCAACCGGTCATGTGCGTCTTGCGGGATATCTTGAGCAGGGAGATCTGATCAATATCATTGCCAGTGCCAGGGCCTTGATTTACCCTTCGCTGTATGAAGGCTTTGGCTTGCCCGTTCTGGAGGCCATGGCAAGCGGAACTCCGGTCATCATTTCAAACCGGGCAGCGCTTCCCGAAGTGGCAGGAGAAGCCGGCATGATCGTCGACGCAGAAGATGTTACCCAGTTGGCAGAAGCAATGCATAGAATCATCGAGGATAATCATGAATGGCTTATTCGCCGGGAAGCCGGCCTGATCCGTGCAAGGGATTTTTCCTGGGAGCGCTGTGCCGGGATCACCGCACAGACCTATCGTGATGCTCTTTCAAGTTGATCCCAGACCCGCAGACAAAGACAACAATGCGCGTACTTCATTTTTTCAGAACCTATTATCCCGAGTCATACGGCGGGATTGAGCAGGCAATCTGTCAGCTATGCACTGCATCGCAGGCCAGCGGGATCGACAGCCAGGTACTCACCCTGAGCCCCAACATCCATCCGCCGGAACTCATCATCAACAATCACAAGGTGTTCCGCGCTCAACTCGATCTTGAAATCGCCTCGACAGGGTTTTCCCTCTCCGTACTGCAAAAGTTCCGCGAACTGGCGGCCGATGCCGATATCATCCATTACCATTTTCCATGGCCATTCATGGATGCCATTCATTTTGCAGCACGTATCAACAAGCCGACGGTTGTTACCTATCATTCCGACATCGTCCGTCAGTGGTTCCTGCTTCAACTCTATCGGCCATTGATGCTGCGCTTTCTGGCGAGCGTCGACCGCATCGTCGCCTCATCGCCGAACTATCTGGAAACCAGCTCCGTACTGGAACGCTTCCGCGACAAGGTTCATGTGATCCCGTATGGAATAGACAAGGCAAGCTATCCGACGCCTGGTGAAGATCTGCTTGCCAAGTGGCAGCAGCGCATTGGTGGGAAATTTTTTCTTTTTGTCGGCATGCTCCGATATTACAAAGGGCTGCATATCCTGCTCGATGCCGCTCAGGGTACCGACTATCCGATTGTGATCATGGGTGCGGGCCCCATCGAGGACGAACTTAAAAAACATGCCTTGCGCAACAGACTGGACAATGTGATTTTTCTTGGCGCATTGCCTGACGAGGACAAGATTGCCCTGCTGCATCTTTGTCATGCCATTGTGTTCCCGTCGCATTTGCGCTCGGAGGCCTTTGGCATCTCTTTGCTGGAGGGCGCCATGTATGGCAAGCCCATGATCTCCAGCGAAATCGGCACTGGTACCAGCTTTGTCAATGTTCACGGCGAAACCGGTCTGGTAGTGCCGCCTGGCGATGCATTGGCATTCCGGCAAGCCATGAATTTTCTCTGGAACAATGCCGAAGCTGCGCAGGAAATGGGTGCCAGGGCCAGCGCCCGCTATCAAAAATTATTTACCGCCGACAAAATGGCGGCAAGCCACGCCAGTCTGTATCGGGAGCTGCTTGACAGGAAATAACTGGCGGGAAATTCGCTCCCTTTAATCAGGGGGCACTTGATTGAGCGGCAGAACACTTCGATTCCATGCGACATTTTCTTTACACGTCGCCATGTACTGACGTACATAAAGACCACTCCCCGATCCCCGCCAGACGTCCGCTAATGAAAAATTTCTTTTCTGACGCAAAGACTTAGACGCACCTCTCCGCCACCGTTGCTAGTCCTATCGGACGATGAAGCTGCTGCTGATTACCGGGAGAATGAACCGGTCATGCATGGATTGGCGCAGGTTCAAAATAATGCCGATCCAATATACCGATGTTGTTCTGCTTTCCGGAAAGGACTTGGCGTCAGCAAATGAATACACCTCTCAACAAGCAGATGAGCACCGCCGATGTCGTGGCGCGCATTAAAAGCGGCATGACCGTCGGGATCGGTGGCTGGGGTCCGCGGCGCAAGCCAATGGCGCTGGTGCGCGAATTATTGCGTTCGAATGTCAAGGATCTGACCATCGTCGCCTACGGTGGTCCGGAAGTCGGCATGCTTTGCGCTGCCGGCAAGGTCAAAAAACTGATCTACGGCTTCGTCACCATGGATGCGATTCCACTCGAACCCTACTATCGCAAATCACGCGAAGCGGGTGCACTGGAGCTTCTGGAACTTGACGAAGGCATGTTCGAATGGGGCCTGCGTGCCGCCGGCATGCGTCTGCCGTTCCTGCCGACGCGCTGCGGCCTTGGCACGGACATCATCAAGCACAACCCCTCACTGAAAATGATCCAGTCGCCCTATGCCGATGGCGAGGTGCTGCTGGCGATGCCGGCGCTGAATCTTGATGTCGCGCTGCTACATGTCGATGTTGCCGACAAGCTCGGTAACACACTGAATACCGGCAACGATCCGCTCTTCGATCATCTGTTCGCACGCGCTGCAGAAGCCTGCTATGTGTGCACCGAAAAGCTCGAAGACAAGTTCGCACTTACCGCCGACGAAGCGCGCTTCAACTACTTCGAACGCTATCTGGTAAAGGGCGTGGTGCATGCGCCCGGTGGCGGCCATCCAACTTACTGCGGCAAGAATTATGGCTGGGACATGGACCACCTGAAAAAATACAACACCAGTG
>DAOLZE010000093.1:0-8555 GCA_035426125.1 Rhodocyclaceae bacterium | reverse complement strand
TGGCGCTGCTTTCGATATTTGCCGCATTATTCTGGTGGCATCCAGGAAGCCGTTGGAAACTGCTGTTGTTTGCGCTGTCCTTTCCCATAATTTTTATCGCAACGACAATGTCATTGTGGTATGGCCTGTATATTCCGGCGGCTGGACTGATGCTTTGCGCCACGCTTGGTTTTTTTGCGCGTGCGGCATTCGAAGCGTTACTCGCTTATCGAAAGAACAAACAGTTGAGTGCTGCCTTCTCGGGCCTGGTCAGCCAGCATGTCTTCAAGGAGATCCTTTCCGGAAAGATCAAACCGGTTCTCGGTGGCGAGCGGGTTCGGGCAGCTGTGCTGTTCGCTGACATCCGTGATTTCACAACGCGTTCCGAGTCCCTGTCGCCGGAGCGTACTATCGAACTGCTCAACAGCTATTTTTCAGAAATGACCGATGCCATTCAGATCAATGGCGGCATGATCGACAAATTTATCGGCGACGGCATCATGGCTTCATTCGGTACGCTGCAAGCGCTGCCCAATGCCAGCCGCTGCGCTCTGGAGGCTGCGCAGGAAATGCTCAAACGCCTGACACGTCTGAATCTCGTTTTGCAAGAGCAGGGGCATACGCCGATTGCCATCGGTATTGGCATTCATGTCGGTGACGTGATTGCCGGAAATGTTGGTTCCGTCTCGCGCTATGAATACACGCTGATTGGGGATACCGTCAACATTGCTTCACGCCTCGAAGGTGCCACCAAGGAACATGGCTACCCGATCATCTGTTCTGCGACTGTCGCCCAGGATGTCAGCGGTGCTGTCGGGTTGCGCGATCTCGGTGAACATCCGATCAAGGGCCACACCAATATCCACATGTATGGCTGGCTGCCGCCGGTACTGAATGCTTCCACTGTTTAGGAGAATGTCATGAATCGAGCAACTGGCCTGTTATTGTTGACGGCTTTTATTGTTTTTACGAGCGCAACACGCGTAGCAGCGGCAGAGGCCGAAGCTGCTCCGGTTGCCATGACCACCGACGTGCAAGGTGCTGCCTGGCTGATTGAAGGCAGCAAGAAGAGCAAACTCGGTCTGATGGCCTATCTGGGATCTGGCGCCACTTTGCGTCTCGAAGCCGGCGCCCGGATTTCCGTCACCTATTTTGCCATGCCGCGCGAGTTCTCCTTGAGCGGGCCGGCACAGGCGATCATCGAGGCCGAACGTCTGCGCACAGTGAACGGTGCGGCTCCCGTGATGCGCAACCTCGACCAGAACAAGGTGGCGGCCGGGCAGCAATTCACCGCAAAACAGCGCGAGCGCCAAACCGTTGCGACTTTCGAGATGAAAGCCTTCGTGCCCGGCACTCTGCAACTGCGCCAGCCGGTCGATACCCGCTTGCTCGGTGCACCCGAGGAGTTTTCCTGGAGGCCACTGCTGGGCGCCAAGTCGTATCGTTTCCAGCTTATGGATGCGCAGGGCAGACTTTTGTATAGTGCCGAAAGTACGGTGCGCAACCTGCGTTTGCCTGAGTCGGTGAAACTCCAGCCGGGACAGAGCTATAGCTGGACAGTCGAAGCACAAGGTGCGGCCGGTGAACCGCAAAACGCCAATGCCGGGTTCTCGTTGGTCGATACCGCGACCGCAGGGACACTTGAAGCGCAGCGTCCGCTGGCAACTGCCGGGTTCTCGGAGCGACTGCTGTACGCCTCTCTGCTGGAGAATGCGGGCCTCAAGGTGGCGGCGCAAACCTGGTGGAAAGCACTTGCCAGCGAGCGTCCCGAAGATGAAATGCTGCAGGAACTGGCAAACCGCTGATTCACTCAACCAACCCGATATCAATTGACCTGAGGGTGATTGACCATGAAAAGTAAATTCTTAATCCCGCTGGCCGTATCCTTTGGTTTGCTCTGTGCTGCACAGGCAGGTGCCGCACAGGACAATAATGAAATTCGTGGTGGTATCTCGAAGCCGGCTTCTCCGCAAATTCATGCCATGATCATGGCGATTGGCGCGTATCACGAAGGGATCCCGCAGCTTGGCGGCGTCAAGTTCGATACCGAGACGGCCAGGCAGATCGCTCACCGGATGGGAGTGCTCGACAGCAATATCCACGTCTATCAGAACGAAGAACTGACCCTCGAAGGCATGAAAAAAGCATTCGATGATCTGGAGGCGAGCGTGCAGCAGGATGATCAGGTGTTCATCTACTACTCCGGCCATGGCGGCCGCCAATTAGTCAAGGAAGAGGATCGTGGCGAGCGTTGTGCCGAGTCTCTGATTACCGTAGATGGCGTCGGTTTCATCGATACCGAGATTGAAGCCCGTCTCAAGCGTCTTAGCCAGAAGGCACAAAAACTGATTGTCCTGATCGATGCCTGTCACTCAGGTGGCGTCACCACGCGAGCAATCGGTGGCAGGGCTCAATCAACGGAGTTCACGCCAAAATACTGGCATGGCAAAGGCAGCATGGATGCCTGCGCCAAACCGGTAAATGTGGTGACACGCGGCATCAAGGTGGATATGGATGTGCCAGGTAGTGGCGCCAACAATTACACATACATCGCCGCCGCACGCGATAACGAGATTTCCCTTGATCAGCCCGGCAAGGGCGGCGTCGCCTCACAGGCCTGGCTGGATTGCATGAATGGCGCGGCGGTTGACCTCGACGGCAGCGGCAGTCTCAGCGTTGAGGAAATCCGCAGCTGCGCGCAGGACAAAATTGATCGCAAGCTGGCGAATGCCAAGGGCGTCTTGCCGCATCATGTCTCGATTACCGGCAATACGCGGGCGATTGTCGGTTTCGCCGAGAAAGGTGCAGCGGAACAACAACAGCCTGTAGTGGCTCCAGCAGCAGCTTCTGCCAAGCCCCAGGCTGCCCAGACCAAGCCGGTTGTTTCTCCAGGCAAAACGAAGAAAGCCAATCCGCTCGCCACACTTGAGGACATCTATGCCAATCGGGACGACCGTCGTCTGGTGGAACTAAATTCGCTCAAGAAGAAACTGAAAATCGATCAGGACAGTTTTGAATTTACCTTGAAGTCCAGCCATGCGGGTTATGTCTATCTGCTGATGGTCGGTTCCGATGGCACTTCCTTCGACTTGCTGTTTCCAAATCAGCTCGACAAAAAGAATGAGATCGCCGCAGGTGAAACGCTCAAGCTGCCGCATGCAACCTGGGAGCTTGCAGCGGGCGGACCGGCGGGCAAGGACACGTTGCTCGCCATCGTTGCCGAATCACCACGTGACTTTTCAAACATCGGCATGCAGCCTGCCGGGCCGTTTTCGGTGATCGATGCGCAGGCAGTTCCAGGCGGAACGCGTGACATTCAACTCGTCACGACCAACTCGTCGAATGCCAATACGGGCGAATGCGTCGTTCCAAAAGAGCGCAATTTGACGATCCGGAAACATTGCTCGAATGCGTACGGTGCGGCGCTGGTCAGCGTGGAGGAAGTTAACTAATCCAACGTTGACCTCACCATAATGACCCAGTCCCTCGAGAACACCACAACCTTGGCCAATCCTGAAACGGCGCCGATCTTCATTATCGCGAACGGTCGCTCCGGCACGACGTTGATGCGCTATATGCTCAATGCGCATCCCAACATCTATATTGCCGAGGAAATCTGCTTCCACTTCTGGATGGACATTTTTCTCGGGAATTTTCAACGCCGGTTATATCGGTATTTTCAGACGTTTTCCTACGCCTGGCTGAGAATGGATCCGCAAGTCGTACTCGATACGCTGCCGAAGAAACTCGGTCAGCGTGATTTTGCCGCCATCTATCGCAGGATACTGCAATGCAAGGCTGCGCAATACGGCAAGAAGCGCTTCGGCGAAAAGGGGCCGTTACTTGTGACTGTTCTTGATCGGCTGTTTTATGATTATCCGGATGCGCGCGTCATTCATATGGTGCGCGATCCGCGTAGTGTCGTGCATTCACACACCACCATGCCATGGTCGACCGCCAGTTTGTTGGTGGCAAATTATGTTGTTCGCGACAACATGAAGACTTTCCTGAAGTATGGCGATCGTGTATTGCCGGTTAAGCTCGAAGAACTGGTTGCGCATCCAGAATCTGTGATGCGCAAGGTACTGGCTTTTGTCGGTGAGGAGTGGAGTGACCAGATTCTTCATCATACCGATCATCTGCTGCCTGACGAAGGCATTCCCTTTCCCTGGCTGGCCGAGGCATCGCAACGTCCCAAGAATAAAAACAAATCCTGGCAAGAGGCGCTTTCGCCAGCCTGGATACGCATCATCGAGCAAGCGAACCGTCAGACGTTCGATATTTTTGGGTACACTCCATTGGCTTTGCCAGAAGAACCTACTCTGGTACAGAAACTCTGGGCAGTCATTGCCGATCTGCCAAATCTGGCACGACTTGGTTTATATGCGATACGTGTGTTTCTACTGATGATCCTGACCCCGAAGACAAATGCACGCAAGATTCAAATGCTGATGCACAGCACCAATCCAGAGGCATGGAAGCTGCATGCCGACTGGAATTCTGAATTGCCGGAGCCGCCTCCAGTCAGTCTGCCAAAACATTTACTTCGCTAAGCAGTTGTCTGACGTTTTCATTTGCTCAGGTCAGGTCAGTGCAGGTCATCTTCGCAGGAACAACCCAAATATCATATTGCTCGGCGGTGACGTAGCCGAGTGCCAGTCCCGCCTGTTTCAGCGTCGAATTTTTTTGTTGTGCATATTTGGCAATTTCTGCCGCCTTGTCATAACCGATATGAGGAACCAGGGCTGTCACCAGCATCAGCGACTGTTCCATGAGTTCCGCGAGTCGATTTCGATTGGGGGATATCCCGCGTACACAGTGCGTCTCGAAGCTGGTCATGCCGTCGGCGAGCAGGCGTATGCTCTGCAGGAAGTTGTGCACAATCATCGGCTTGAAAACATTTAGTTCGAAGTTTCCTGAAGCACCGCCAATACTGATGGCCATATCGTTGGCCATAACCTGGCAACTCAACATGGTTAATGCTTCGCACTGGGTGGGATTGACCTTGCCCGGCATGATCGAACTGCCGGGCTCGTTTTCAGGAATGGAAATTTCGCCTAGTCCCGAGCGCGGCCCGGAGGCAAGCCAGCGTATATCGTTGGCGATCTTCATCAGTGCGACAGCCAGAACCTTCAGGCTGCTGTGTGCCGCAACCATGCCGTCGTGTGTTGCCAGCGCCGCAAACTTGTTCTCTGCGCAGGTGAATGGCAACCCGCTATGTCGGGCAATTTCTTCGGCAACACGTTCACCAAACTTCGGGTGGGTATTCAGCCCTGTACCGATCGCAGTACCGCCAACCGCCAACGGGTATAGCGAAAGCAGGCTGGCATTGATCACTGACCTGACATGCTCGAGCTGGGCAACGTAGCCGGAGAACTCCTGGCCAAGCGTCATTGGCGTCGCGTCCTGCAAGTGGGTTCGGCCTATCTTTAAAATATCGGCGAAGGCAGTGGATTCTTTCTCCAGGGTCGCACGCAGGCGATCCAATGCCGGCAGCACAGCCCGGACAATGCCAAGAGTTGCAGCCAGATGCATGCTTGTCGGGAAGATGTCGTTCGATGATTGGCCGAGATTGACGTCATCGTTGGGGTGCAAATGGCGATTTAACCCTGCGTCACCCCCGAGAAGTTGTGAAGCACGATTGGCGAGCACTTCATTCATGTTCATGTTTGTCTGGGTGCCGGAACCGGTCTGCCAAACCGACAGCGGAAACTCCTGAGGGTGTAATCCGGCGATCACTTCATCGGCAGCGGTAATAATGGCCGTCGCCTTCTCGTGAGGAAGCAAGCCAAGATCGCGATTTGCCAATGCGCAAGCGCGTTTGACGGTCGCCAGTGCCTGTATGAATTCTGGTGGCATGCATTCACTGGAAATGGCGAAGTGCTGGAGCGAACGTTGTGTTTGTGCCCCCCAGAGCTTATTCGCCGGAACTTCAATCGTGCCAAAGGAATCTTGTTCCAGACGGTTTATGTTCATTGTCGAACCTTCATTGTGATATTGCAGGGTTATACGCGGCGCTACCCCCAAACGAAACGAATTGTTCCCCATTTCGTTAACATACGGCCGCACTATCCCCCGCGCAAGTGCTCCAGCGCTGGACGATGCAAGGTCCCGGCGGTACCGAGCCAACCGACGAGGGCGATACCGATGGCGCCGGCGAACAGGCCGAGCGGCAACAGGATGGCGTCCGGCTGGTAATCAAGATGAAAGACAAAACGCGCCAACGCCCAACTGATGGCGGTGCTACCGCAACCGGCAAGCAGGCCGGCGATGGCACCAAGCATGGCAAATTCAGTGAGCAGTGCCTCGCGTAACTGTCGGTGACGTGCTCCCAATGCACGCAGCAGCGCCAGTTCGTAGCGCCGTTCGTCGCTGCTGGCCTGCAACGCGGCATACAGCACCACCAACCCGGCCAGCAGGGCAAAGCCGAAGACAGCTTGTACGGCACGGGCGATCTGGTCGAGCATCGACTGCAACTGGCTCATCAATGCGGCAACATCAATGACCGTAAGATTCGGAAAGCTGCGCACCAGTTCGTTGATGAAGTCGGCGTGCTGTACGGGCAGATGGAAACTGGTGATGAAGCTGCCCGGAAAACGATCAAGGATGGTCGGCTGCGTGACGACGAAGAAATTGACGCGCAGCGAATCCCATTCAAGCTTACGCAGAGAGGTAATACGGCCGGTGAGTCGCTCGCCGGCGATCTCATAAACCAGCCGGTCGCCGAGGCCAAGATGCAGGGTTTCGGCGAGGCCCTGCTCAACGGAATATTCCGCTTCGGCGCTTGCCGATGGTGCATGACCAGCGCCATGCCAGCGTCCGGCGACGATTTCGTTGCCCGGCGGCAGCGTCGCTGTCCAGGACAGATTGAATTCACGATCGACCAGATGGCGGGCGTTTTCGTCGGGAAAACTCTCCGGTGTAACAGGCTGGTCATTGATGGCGACAAGCCGACCGCGGATCATCGGTTCCAGTTTCGGCGTCGGCAGACCCTTGCTGCGGAAGAATTCGCGCAACGGCTGCTGTTGTTCCGGCTGGATATTGATGATGAACTGATTCGGCGCATCCGCCGGCATTTTGCTGCGCCAGCTATCGACCAGCCCCTGGCGCCCCACGCTGAGCAGCAGCAGTGCCGTCAGACCGAGGCCAAGCGCGGCCGCCTGCAATATGCTGGCGGCGGTATGACGGCGTAAATTGGCCAGGCCGAGGCGCAGCCCGGAGCGTTGTGTCCGTCGATGCAATGCCGATGTTATCGAGAGGCGGCCGACGGTGAAGAGCAAGGCGCGCGCCAGCAGCGTATAGAGCCCGAGTGCGGCGGCGAAGCCAGTGATGATCACAGCACCGAGCTGCACTTCTCCGGCAACCCACAACATCAGTCCGGCCAGCATCAGGCAGCCAAAGGCATAGGTGCCGAGTGACAGCGGTTCGCTGCTCGCCCATTCGCGGCGCAGCACCCGCAGTGTCGGTACGGCACGCAGGCGCAGTAGCGGCGGCAGGGCAAAGCCGGCGACCAGTGCCATGCCGACCAGCAGGCCGTGCGCCCAGGGCTGCCAGGAGGGGGAGGGTAGTGACTCGAAGAACAGGCCAGCGAGCATGCCCTGCAAACCCCATTGCGCAGCATAGCCAGCGATGCAGCCAGCCAGCGTCGCCAACAGGCCGAACAGCATGAATTCTCCGCCATGAATCAGTACGATCTGCGACTGACGCGCGCCGAGGCAGCGCATTACAGCACAGCCGTCGAGATGGCGGCGCATGTAGCGGTCGGCGGCGAAACCAACAGCGACGGCGGCCAGTACCACCGCGAGCAGCGCGGCAAGTCGCAGGAAACGCTGGGCGCGGTCGAGAATGGCGCGCACTTCGGGTCGTGCGTTGCGCATGTCTTCGAGGCGTTCGCCACGCTCCAGATGCGCCTGCACCCAGTGTGTGAAATCAGCGATCTGCTGTGGATCGCCGGCCAGATGCAGGCGGAAAGTGACGCGGCTGGCCGGCTGGATCAGACCGGTGGCGGCGAGATCGTCGATGTGCATCAACAGGTGCGGTGCCATGCCGAAGATACTCATGGCGCGATCCGGCTCCTGCGTCAGCACGGCAGCGAAGCGTAAATCGCGGGTGCCGATGCGGATCGCCGTACCCGGCTGAACATGCAGCGCGTCGGCCAGACGCTCGTCAAGCCAAACCGTGCCGCGCTCGGGAATCGCGCGGGTCTCGGCATCGGCGGTATTCGGCGCAGGCGCCTTGCGCAATGTCCCACGCAGTGGATAGCCGGCTGCGACAGCCTTGATTTCGGCGAGTTGGCTCGTCATTGCTTCTTGTGCACCGCTGCTGGCCATGCTCGGAAAACTGATGCTGTCCGTCATGCGCAGGCCACGCCGCACGGCTTCCTGACGCACGGCTTCGCGCAGCGGATGGTCGGACGTCAGCAGTAAATCACCGCCCAGCAACTGATGCGATTCCTGAATCAGCGCCTGACTGATCCGGTCGGTAAGAAAGCCGACGCTGGTCAGGCTCGCCACCGCCACCATCAGGGCCAGACCGAGCACAGTCAATTCGCCGGCACGCCAGTCGCGCCGCAGCAT